>NZ_JBFTNT010000043.1:0-25468 GCF_056397585.1 Pedobacter sp. 05L430
GGTGAACATAATTAGTAATAATGCTCCTTTCATTAGCAAAATTATTTTAAAAGGTGGTTGCATATAAAGCCACGCAAAAGCTTTTGTAATCTTTTTCATTACATTTGTTTTTGAAAATTAAGGAATAGAGTAAGTCCATTACAACGCTTACTCTTGTGAATTAAATCCGGATTTTTAAGGGGAAGAACTGCAATTCTTCCCTTATTTATTTGTGGATTTTCAGGAATCGGTTAGATAAAATTTCTTCATTTTTTTAGTTTAATTTGGTTTTTATTATTGGTTAATTATTTGCTTAAGGTGCAGAGAGGTGAACTACTCCTTTATCCCTTCTGAACTTAAATGGAGTAGTCATTTTTATTAAGGAGAGTGCTTGTTCCAAAGATTCTTCTTCAAACACCCCACTAATTTCTTCTTTTTTCAAGGTTTCATTATCAAATACCATTTTCACATCAAATCGTCTCTCAATCTGTTTACCTACTTCTTCAAAACTTTCATTTGTAAAAATCATTTTATTGCTCAACCAGGCAATCTCTTTAACGTCCTGTGTATTGGCTTCAGATAGTCTCTCTAGCTGATACTCCAGTACGGCTGCTTTTTTATCAGCATTTCTGCCCTGCTCCAGGTCATTTGCAACAGTGAGCTTTTCATTAGGCAGCATCACAATCTTCTTTTCTGGCTTATCATTTAATTCAACCAGGATTTTTCCGCTAAGCAATGTAGTTTCAACCTTTTTATCTGTTGCATATGCCTTAACATTAAATACAGTTCCCAATACCTTTACAATGAACTTGTCGGTATGAACCAGAAAAGGCCTTTTAGGATTTTTTTCGACTTGAAAAAAACCTTCACCCTTCAGGCTCACTTCTCTGCTTGTAGCAGAAAACACTTCCGGATAAGTAAATGTACTCCCTGCATTCAATTTAACTTTTGTGCCATCAGACAATTTCAAGTCTCTGGTTTTTCCAAAAGGAACATAGATCCGGTGCATTTCTGAACCTGCAAACTGATCCGGAACAGCTGGTTTTCTTCCATAGAAAAAAAACACAGTTAAAACGCCCACAACCAACGCTGCGGCTATCCACTTCCAATATATTAATGAACTTATCTTAGCCTCTTTAACAGGTGTAATCGTGTTTTCCTCTGTTCTGATTTTATCCCAAAGCCCATCAATTTTTTGATTAATATCTTTTTGTTTTACTAAAGTGTCTGGTTGCTTTTCCTCTGTGGTCAATGCATCTGTAAAAGCCTGCATTTTTCTATATTCCGGAAAATGAATAAAAAACTCCTCCAGCTCAGCTAATTCTTCTGGTGTTGAAGACTTAGATATGCTTTTGGCCATTAATTCAATAAACCTGGATTTTATCATATATATAAATAGTGTCTAAGGTAAAGACACGCGAGGGTATCGATATTCCTAAAAGAAATAAAAATATTTTTGAAATTCTTGTAAATGGCTTTTACCATCCTTAAGCCATCATCTCCACGCAAGTCTTTATCTCAACCTAAACCGTGCGCAATCTCAATCCTACTTACTATGAATTGCCGAATCGAGCTTTTTAAGTGCAATGGATAGCTGTGCAAATACAGTCTTATCAGAAAGCCCAAGAATACTCGCTACTTCTTTACAAGACAAATCATCTTCCTTTACCATTTTAAAGATCAGTTTGCATCGGGCAGGTAAGTCGTTAATAGCCTTCAGCATATTATCTGACAACTCTTTACTGATCAGAATCTGGGATGGATCAACCGACAAATGAAAATAATACGCTTCAGTTACCTTTATTTCATTATTCTTTTTAGAGGTAATGCTACGCAAATGATTTAAGCATGCATTCTTTATCGATGTATAAAGGTAGACCTGCATATTGTTGATGCGCAAGTTTTCCTTACGCTCAATCCAGAGCCTTACCAACACATCATTTACAATTTCTTCTGCAATCTCACGCTCTCCCACAAATGATTGTGCGAACCGGAAAAACTTATTTGCATATCCCTCGTAAAGCTCATTAAATGCAGATTCGTCCTCATTTTCCCGAATGCGAATGACCAGCTCCTGCATACCCCCAATATTTAAAAATAATTTTTAGTAATATTAGAAATAATGATTCATTATATATTTATAACTGTAGTTATTTTTCTTTTAAATAACTTAAGCTAACCATTAACAGAAAGGATTTTATTTAATCAACATTTGTGAAAAGGTTGTACTATCACCTTTAAAAACATTAAAATCTACTGCGTGATTAATACCTGAGATTCTTGCCTTATCAGAGTGTTGCCAAAAGAACCATTTGGTAGCTTCATTAACTTTAAGCTTTGGTTGATGATAATGGGCAATCCACAAAGGATAATTATCAAAGTATCCTTTCAAATAGTCATTATAGAACGACAGCCCGGTATAAATAATCGGTTTTACCTGCTCTCTTTTCTCTATATAAGAAACAAACTCTTTCAGTTGCGCTCGCATATTTGCAGGCGAAGTACCATTTAATTGTTCTATATCTACAACAGGAGGAAGATCCCCAGCCTCGAATTTTACAGTTTGAAGGAAGAACTTAGCTTGCCAGCTCCCCGATTTCTGAGGTCTGAAAAAATGATATGCTCCACACACAATACCTACTTTGGCAGCCTCCCGCCAGTTTCGTTGGAAATAAGGATCAACACTAAGCATCCCCTCTGTTGCCTTTATAAATGCAAAATGCACGCGCACATCATCTTCTTCCATCGCCTTAACCCTTTTCCAATCTATCTTACCCTGATAATAGGAAACATCTATACCATGTATATTGTAATCCTTTGGTATCCGGATATTAAAGCTGCGATAGGTACGATATGCAGGATCCTCACCCAAATCCTTTAGCCATCTCCATGTTGAAGTAAATCCCTTAATAATGTATGCGTAATAAAAAGGAGATAAAAGAACCAGCAACACCGCAACAAGCATGAACTTAACTTGCAATGACCAGGGCTTTTTCTTTGTTTGCTTTTTTCGGGGAACGGCCTTTTTACGTGGTACGGTAGTTTTTCGCGGAATAGAAGTCTTTTGCGAAACGGGTGTTTTTCTTTGTGCTGGCGGCATGATGCGACAAAAATACAAAAGTATTTAAAGGCTCAACATTAAATTATCTCTAATATAATAACATGATGAGTTCTATGTTATGCTCAAATAAAAACACCAATGTTCCTGATCGACATGCGGATTTTATTTCTAAATCCGAGGAGAGAAGGAATATTGGTGTTTTTATTAAATAACCAAACCGAAGTAAAAAGCCAGTTACCCTTTGCTCAATTCCGCAAAATATTTATGAAACAAAGGCAACGTCTCAATTCCTTTGTAGTAATTATAAATATCATACTTTTCATTTGGCGAGTGCAGCGCATCGCTATCCAAACCAAAGCCAAAAAGCACAGATTTGATACCTAAAGCACTTTCAAACAAAGCGACAATAGGAATACTACCACCACCACGTGTAGGAATAGGTTTTTTACCAAAAGAATCAACAATGGCTTGCTCTGCAGCGCGGTATGCTATACTATCCGTAGGTGTTACTACCGGCTCACCACCATGATGTGCAGTAACTTTTACTTTAACGTAGTCTGGCGCAATACTCTCAAAATGCTTGGTAAAGATCTCTGCAATTTCATCTGAACTTTGGTGAGGCACCAAACGCATAGAAATTTTAGCATTCGCTTTTGAAGGAAGTACAGTTTTAGCACCCTCTCCTATATAACCACCCCAAATTCCATTCACTTCTAAAGTAGGCCTGGTTCCGGTGCGTTCAAGTGTCGAATAGCCTTTCTCACCCCATTCAGCAGCAATTTCAAGATCCTCTTTATACTCTTTCAAATCAAATGGCGCCGCATTTAAAGCAGTTTTCTCTGCATCCGTAAGTTCAATTACTTTATCATAAAAAGCAGGTATAGTGATGTGATTGTTTTCATCATGTAAGGAAGCAATCATTTTACATAATATGGTAATTGGGTTTGCTACCGCACCACCATATACACCAGAGTGCAAATCGCGGTTCGGACCAACAACTTCAACTTCCATATAAGCTAAACCACGCAAGCCTGTTTCAATTGAAGGATTCTCCATACTGATCATTGAAGTATCAGAAATCAATACCACATCAGCTTTCAAACGCTCTTTATTCGCATTTACAAAGATGCCAAGATTTGCAGAACCTACTTCTTCCTCACCCTCAATCATAAATTTCACATTACATGCCAGCGTGTTGGTTTTCATCATCAACTCAAAAGCCTTTACATGCATGTAAAACTGGCCTTTATCATCGCAGGCACCACGGGCATAAATCTTTCCATCGCGCACGGTAGGCTCAAAGGGAGGCGTTTTCCATAATTCCAATGGATCTGCAGGTTGCACATCATAATGACCGTAAATTAATACTGTAGGAAGACTTTCGTCAACAATTTTCTCTCCGTAAACAATTGGATAGCCAGCAGTTTCACAGATCTCTACTTTATCGGCACCTGCGTCTTTAAGTTTTTGGGCAACATAATCAGCAGTTTTCAGCACATCTCCCTTATATTTTGGGTCGGCACTAACCGATGGGAAGCGTAACAATTCAAACAACTCATCTAAAAAGCGTTGCTTATTTTCTTCAACATATTTTTTGATTTCTTGCATAACAAATTAGTTTTTACGAATTTATTTTAAGTTAGTTTAAAGGCACCTTTATGTTAGGATTTTTTACAATTTTCTACAGAAAAAAGTCCTTAGTTAGTGGTAGCAAAACTAATTAAATTATACCAGTTGGTAGTATTTGCAGACGCTAATTTATACTTGGTTGAAATACTTTTTTAGAATGATATTAAAAAGAAAAGGGATAAACATTTCTGCTTACCCCCTTAAATTAACGCTCTCACGATAAAGGTAACTATCCTGTTACACATTCGCAACTATTATTTCAAATTTATTTAGTTTAAAATACTTGATTGTTTTACATGATAGCTATTGTTCACAAGAAAAATAATTCCCTAACTTCGTTCAGTACATCATCAAAAAAGCAGGAATGACGGAATTCACTAATGAAACCATAGATACAGATTCATTACCCAAATATGAAGAAGTACATCTAAACCCACTAAACAGCAAGTACTGGAATGTAATGCTCATCAATATCTTTATATTCTTATTAGTCTTAGCTGCTGGTTTGGTTACACTACTAATACTTAATGCCAATGCAAGAGCCTACTTATATACATTAATTGGCATTTATATCGTGTTCGCAGTCCTGTTATTCATTTTATAYAAAGCCAGCTTTAAAAAACGCGGATTTGCTGTTCGAGAAAAGGACATTTTATACACCAGCGGAATTATCGCCTTATCAACCACTATAGTTCCTTTTTCCAGAATACAACATATTGCTTTAGACGAAGGCTTATTTTCAAGAATATACGGCTTAGGCGAATTAAGAATTTTTACTGCCGGAGGCAGTTCGGGTAGCTTACATATTCCCGGAATTGAAATCGACAATGCAAAAAGCATTAAAGAATTGCTCATGAAGCAAATAAATGAGGCTGATTAAAGATGTCTGAAGAACCTAATATAACATACGATTTTTCAGCGCCCCGAAAACAATCAGCATCAGGCATTATTATCATGTTTGCCAATAGTTTTCAAAAGGTAGTTAGAGCTTTGGCACTTCCTCTTATCCTGATTATAGTTAAGTCAAAAGATTCGGGCAACCTGGCATTGATACTCATTGCGTTTTTATGCTTGTTAACAATAGTTCTGGCACTATTTGCTTATTTCAGCTACCAAAAGTTCACTTTTTTTCTGGATGAGAAGCGGCAAGAATTCATTATCAATAGTGGCATTTTCAGCAAAACCTCCCTCACTATTCAACTCAATAAAATACAGCAGGTAAATATAAATCAGAACCTGTTACAGCAGGTTGTTGGGGTCTATAGCCTGGAAATTGATACCGCCGGAAGCGAAAAGAAAGAAGCAAGCATTAAAGCTATAGATCATGCTACAGCGACTATTCTTAAGCAAAAGCTATTGAGTCGTGACCTTTCAGAAAGCGAAACCGTTAATACTCAAGCAGACAATCAGGTTGTAGAGTCAGCTCCTCCTCTCCTTAAACTAAGCACCAATACCCTACTTAAAATAGGCATAACCACTAACTATGGAGCCAGTTTGTTATTATTAACAGGTTTTATTTTTGGAGCTTTCCAATTATTTAAAGACTATACAGATGCGCTGGAAATAGAAAGGGAACAATTTACTAAGATGCTCAGCAAAGGTATCACTCTTTTCTCTTTGTGTTTTGTGGTGGCATTTGCTTTAATTATGATCCTGGCAACAAACATCGTCAGAACATTTGTAAAGTATTTCAACTTTAAAATCATTAAGCAAAAAGGAGCACTCGCAGTCAGTTCCGGCTTATTTACGCGCAAAAATGTATTGCTAACTCCTAATAAAGTTCAATTAAGTGCATACAGTCAGAATTATTTCCAGAAAAAATTCGATCTGCTGAACATGAAAATTAAGCAGGCTTCATTTGATTCTGCTGATAAGGAAGACAGTAAAAAATCGGATATAGAAATACCCGGTTGCAGCGAAACAGAGCGTAATGAAGTTTTAAAGATGATTCTCAGCAGGGCACCAACAAAAGGTGCAGAACTAAAACCAAACTACCGTTTCATCTTTCTGCAAACCATGATCTGGATTGTATTTCCAATATCAGTATTTGYATTGTTAAGCAGCTATGCCCTCCCCCTTCTAAGAAACTATTTATTTATGGCTTTACCTTATATAATAGTGGTTGGCACAATGCTGTATTTCGAATTTAAGCGCCACAGATTATATGTTGATGAGCATTTCATCATTAAAAAAAGTGGCATATGGGACGTAGAACACGAGATCATTGAGCCACATAAAATCCAGGCAATAACTGCCAAACAATATTTTTGGCATAAAGGTGCAGATGTGGGGCATTTAATCATCCATACTGCAGCCGGTGTAATACACTTCAAATATGGGAACTACAGCTACATTAAAAGTTTGGTAAACTATTGGACGTATAAGATTGAGGTTTCCAAAAAAGATTGGATGTAATTAACCACAACACATTGGTAAATGCTTAAATTTTACTCGTTTTAGTAAAAAAATAATAAAAATTTTTCTTTGTTTCCAGCCAACTGACTGCATTTTTGAGCCTTTTTAGCAGGGGGGTCCGGGACCCCCTGGGACTGCCATAATATTTTTTTTATGTTTTACTTTGAATCTGAAATGATTTGGATTGTTATAAGCGTTGTACTGACGCCTGATTTGGTCTGGTTCAACTAGCTTAAATAAACGACTTTCAGACGACTATTTAACGACTTTAAAACGACTCTGAACGACCTTTATCATTTAAAACGCTTTTTAGAGTGATATAAAAATCGATAGAAAAACGGAGATGTATTAAAGTACAATAAGATAATTAAATAAATGTTTCACTATTAAAATTAAAACAATGGCAAAAATTAAGAAAGGAATCTTAGACGCAGTATCTGGTAAGATAGGCCCAGTAATCGGAGGAATATGGAAAGGCATTCCCTATTTACGTCAGGTTCCAAAGAAAAAAAACAAGAAATCAAATACGCMTGCTCAAATAGAAAGCAGGCAAAAACTAAGGTTCATGAATGAACTGCTGGTACCTTTCCATCCCTATGTGTCAATAGGTTTTATGCATCACCAGAGCAAAGAACAGAGATTAGTGCAGCTTTTTCTGAAAATTATCATAAAGTTGTTGTAGGCACACACCCCAATTACACAGTAGTTTACCATGAATTTGTGATCAGTAAAGGCAATTTACCTATGATTGAAGAAGTAGCTATGGAACTGCAAGCTCCTAATGTTTTAAAACTGAGCTGGTTAGACAATGGGATTAAAAATACATCTTTTGATGATCAGGTTATGCTGGTGATTTATTGTCCTGAACTACATGTAACAGATGGTTTTTCTGGTGGCATAAAACGTCGTGATAAGCAGTGTACTTTTAAATTTAATCCAAAAATGGCCGGCAAAAGGCTTGAAGTTTATGTAAGCATCAGCTCATTAAACAGGAAAAAAATAGGAAACAGCCGATACCTGGGAAGTATTTAGCATATTTTCAAGGCGGTTGTCTTAAAGCAGTCGACTTAAAGCAGTCGTTTTAAGGCGGTCGCTCTAAGGCGATCGTCATCTCGACGATAGGAGAGATCTCTTGACAACGAAGTAGCTGCGTAGCAAGTAGCATAAGCAAGAGATCTCTCCTATCGTCGAGATGACGAAGCAACAAAACATACCTCAACTCTTCAATATTTGGTAACTTCGTAGTCATGTCTAATCTATATATTATAGCAGGATGTAATGGTGCAGGTAAAACCACTGCTAGTTACACTATATTACCAGAAATACTGAACTGCAAAGAGTTCGTTAATGCTGATAACATAGCAGCAGGAATTTCACCCTTTAATCCGGAAGGTGTTGCTTTTGAAGCAGGTAGAATAATGTTAAGCCGAATCCAGGAATTAATGAATGAAGGTGCTGATTTTGCGTTTGAAACCACATTATCAACAAGAAGTTACGTTACAATGGTTAAGAAAGCACAAGAAAAGGGCTATGAAGTAAGTTTGCTTTATTTTTGGTTAAGCTCCCCTCAGATGGCAATACAACGGGTAGCAAAACGCGTAAGTAATGGAGGACATGATATACCCGAAGATGTAATTAAACGAAGATATTACCGGGGAATTAAAAACCTATTAAAATTGTATATGCCAATTTGTAATAATTGGTTTGTAATTGACAATATGGATTTAGCTTCCGAAATTATTGCTCAAGGTTCAAGTAAATTGGGAGCAGAAATAAAAAATAACGATATTTGGCAAACCATTATAACTCAAAGCAATGATAATTAAGGATAATAAGACAGATCTTAATGAATTAGCCGCCAACATAATTAATGGTGTTAACAAGGCGCTTCGTAAACTTGCTGAATCTTCAGCGGCCAACAACGAAAACTTGATAGTTGGCGATAAAGATGGAAATGTTAAATCTGTTCCCGCCAAGGAGCTGTTGAAAACACTGTCTAAGTAAAATTCGAATTGGAAACAGTACCAGATACTTTTTGAAACAACTCCTAAAAAATGTAGCTTTGTAACCTAAAAAGATTATATCTTAAGTATTATACCCTAAAAGCAGAAACAGGAACGGATTTTGGATTATTTAGCAGGTTTAAACCCCCAACAACGCGCAGCAGTAGAAAACACACAAGGCCCGGCAATGATAGTTGCAGGTGCTGGTTCCGGTAAAACACGTGTAATTACATATAGAGTAGCCCACCTGATTCAAAAGGGTGTGGATCCTTTTAATATCCTTGTACTTACCTTTACCAATAAGGCGTCTAAAGACATGCGCGATAGGATTATGAAAGTAGTTGGCCCAGAAGCAAAAAACATCTGGATGGGTACTTTTCACTCCGTATTTTCCAAGATATTAAGGGTTGAAGCTGAAAAAATCGGGTATCCATCTAACTTTACAATATACGATACGGACGACAGTAAAAGTCTGATCAGATCTATATTAAAAGAGATGCAGCTTGACGATAAATTGTATAATGCCAACTTTGTTTACAATAGAATCTCATCTGCTAAAAACAACCTGGTTTCTTATTCAGAGTATCTTCAAAGCGCTGAAATTCAGGCTGAAGATGTTAGCAATAAACGCCCTTTAATGGGTTCTATTTATGAAACATATACCAAACGGTGTTTTAAAGCCGGAGCAATGGATTTTGATGATTTACTTTTCAAAACCAATGTTTTGCTTAAGAACCATCCGGATGTATTAAATAAATACCAGCAGAAATTTAAATACCTGATGGTTGATGAGTACCAGGATACTAACTTTTCGCAATACACAATTGTAAAAAAACTGGCTGCTGCATACCAAAATATATGTGTTGTAGGTGATGATGCCCAAAGTATCTATGCCTTTAGGGGTGCAAACATTCAGAATATATTAAACTTTGAACGTGATTATCCTGAGTTGCAGGTATATAAATTAGAGCAGAACTATCGCTCTACACAAAACATTGTTGAAGTTGCCAACAGTATCATCGCAAATAACAAAAACCAGCTGGAGAAGAATGTATTTTCTGACAATGAGGCCGGCGATAGAATTAAAGTTCAGCGCGCATTTACAGATAACGAAGAAGGTAAACTGGTTGCCGAAGCTATTGTTCAGGATCGCAGTTCAAAAGGACTTAAATTTAACGATTTTGCCATTCTATATAGAACAAATGCCCAATCAAGGGCTATGGAGGAGGCTTTAAGGAAACTCAATGTTCCTTATAAAATATACGGAGGTCTCTCCTTCTATCAACGTAAAGAGATAAAGGATTTAATTGCCTATTTCCGTTTAACCTTTAATCCCAGTGATGAAGAGGCTATAAAAAGAGTAATCAATTACCCTCGTCGCGGACTTGGTGATACTACGGTTGAGAAGATCATAGTTGCCGCCGATAAGMATGACATCACCATGTGGCAGGTAATATGCAGTCCGCAACAGTATATAGAAGGAAGAATAGCAAACCAATTAAATGATTTTGCCATGCTGATACAAAGCTTTGCTGCAGAATCTAAAAAATTGGATGCTTACGAAACCGCACTCTATATTGCACAGCACTCCGGCATATTAAAAGAATTACATACTGACGATAGTATTGAAGGACGCAGCAGATACGAAAACATTCAGGAGTTACTAAATGGTATCAAAGAATTTGCTGAGCGTGAGGATATTGAAGACAGAAGTCTCGCTATTTTTATGCAGGATATCGCATTGTTAACCAATGATGATAGACAGGATGAAAAAGATAAAGAGACTGTTTCGTTAATGACTATACACTCTGCAAAAGGATTGGAGTTTAAAAACGTATTTGTAGTAGGATTAGAAGAAAACCTGTTCCCTTCGCAAATGAGTTTAAACTCACGTACCGACCTGGAGGAAGAACGACGATTATTTTATGTTGCCATAACAAGGGCAGAGAAAAAGCTGACTTTAACATATGCTACTTCCAGATATCGCTGGGGAACGTTAACCAAYTGCGAACCAAGTAGGTTCATAAATGAAATTAATGCCCGCTATTTAGAAATTGAGGTGGTAAAACCAGCTAAAAGCAGTTTAGGACAAGACAGTTTTGATGGCGAACGCAGAAGCTGGACACAACAAAGGGATAGCTTTAGCAAACCAAAACCTGCAATGTCTAGCTCTGGTTCGGGTACAGCTACAGGAACCAGCTCCCCTGCTCCTCGTCCAAAAACTACTTCATTGCTTCCAAAGGCACACGTACCTACTCCTGGTTTCGCTCCTGATGCCGCCAATCTATTCCAAAATGGCATGGATGTAGAGCATGAAAAGTTCGGTTTCGGTAAAATAGTTGCCTTAGAAGGTACATTACCTGATGTAAAAGCTACTGTATTTTTTCAGGGACTAGGTAATAAGCAGTTATTATTAAAATTTGCTAAATTGCGAATTGTTAAATAAGATATATATTTGCTAAATCTGTATTAACTTAGACAGAGAATCGTAAGGCTTATAAATAATCTACAAAGAGAATTATATAAAAATTGAAATTTAGCCGTTATTCCTGAACAGCTACTTCATAGAAATAAATTAAATGAATTTCGACTATAATACCACTAGAAACGAATTAATTCTGGCCGAATATGGCCGTAATGTACAAAACATGGTTAAGTACATTATTGAATTACCCGATCGTGAAGAACGCAATAAATATGCACAGGCAGTAATCGACTTAATGGGATTCTTAAATCCTCATTTGCGCGATGTTGCCGATTTTAAACATAAACTTTGGGACCATTTACACATCATATCCGGTTATCAGATAGATGTGGATAGTCCTTATCCTAAGCCTACTCCTGAAGCAGCCTTAATAAAACCTGACCATATTKGATATCCTCAGCAAAAAATCAAATACAAGCATTACGGCAAAACAGTTGAAGTAATGATTGAAAAAGCTAAAGCTGTTGATGAACCAGAACGCAGAGCTGCAATGGTACAAGGCATAGCAAACTTCATGAAAATGGCTTATGTTACGTGGAATAAAGATAGCGTAGCTGATGAAACAATCTTCAAAAATTTACGTGAACTATCTGGTGGTCAGCTTGAACTGGATGACAATGTTAATCTAAACAAAGTTGAATTTAAGCCCGTTGTAAGCAGACCTGCAAATAACAACAACCGCGGTAGAAATAACAATAAAGGCAGACAAAATAATAACAACCGTCAGCAACGTAACAATAACCCTAAGCAGAGACATTAATTCTTACCAATTTTAATATTTAGATCCTTAACAGTAGTATGAACGCATTTGAAATAATTGGTGGAAAGAAGTTAAAGGGTGAAATTCATCCTCAGGGAGCAAAGAATGAGGCCTTACAGATCATTGCTGCTGTTTTATTAACAGATCAGAAAATTACCATCAGTAATATTCCAGATATCAAAGATGTAAACAAGCTTATTGAATTGCTGGGCGATATGGGGGTAACCGTAGAGCGCTTATCTAAAGACACTTACACCTTTGAAGCTAAAAACATTGACCTTAAATTCTTCTTATCTGATGCCTTTAAAGCTAAAGGCGGTGGTTTAAGGGGTTCAATCATGATAGTCGGTCCACTTTTAGGTCGTTTTGGTACCGCTGCAATTCCTAAGCCGGGAGGCGATAAAATAGGCAGAAGAAGATTAGATACTCACTTTTTAGGCTTTGAAAAATTAGGGGCTAAGTTTGTGTACGACTCTAAAAAAGAGTTTTTTAATGTAGATGCTACAAATCTTAAAGGCGCATATATATTATTAGATGAGGCTTCTGTAACAGGAACGGCCAATATTGTTATGGCGGCTGTACTTGCCAAAGGTACTACTACCATATATAATGCAGCATGTGAACCTTACCTGCAACAGCTTTGTAAAATGCTGAACCGCATGGGTGCCAAAATCACCGGAGTTGGTTCCAACCTGCTTACTATTGAAGGAGTTGAAAAACTAGGCGGCACTGAACACAGAATGCTTCCTGATATGATTGAAATTGGTTCATTCATAGGTTTAGCCGCAATGACCGAGTCTGAAATCACCATTAAAAATGTATGCTATTCAGAACTTGGTGTAATTCCTGATGTATTCAGAAAGCTGGGTATCAAATTTGAATTGCGAGGTGACGACATCTATATTCCTTCTCAAAAACATTATGTAATTGAGTCATTTATAGATGGTTCAATGCTTACTATTGCCGATTCTCCATGGCCGGGCTTTACTCCGGATCTTTTAAGCATTGTGTTGGTTATTGCTACACAAGCAAGAGGAAACGTGCTTATTCACCAGAAAATGTTCGAAAGCAGATTGTTTTTTGTTGATAAATTGATTGATATGGGTGCGCAGATCATTCTTTGCGACCCGCATAGAGCAGCAGTTAACGGCATTGACAAGAAATATAAACTTAGGGGTATCAGCATGACTTCTCCTGATATACGTGCCGGGGTTTCTTTATTAATTGCGGCCCTATCTGCCGAAGGAAAATCTACAATCTTTAATATTGAGCAGATCGAGCGTGGTTATCAAGACATTGACATTCGTTTACGTGCATTAGGTGCACAAATTAAGCGCATTGAGGCTTCTGCTCCATCACATTAAAAACATTATGACGATAAATAAAAAAGCCCCAATTGGGGCTTTTTTACTGTATAGTGGTTTTTGTCTCGGTTGCTTATTTAAGCAGAAATAGCATTAATAATATCGTACTGCGTGATAATTTCGATCTTACCTCCCTCAGTCTCAACCAGTACCGCACTGTTTTCTATGTTTATTAACGCAGAAATTCTGTCAATTGATGTGTTGAGGTCAACAAAAGGAAACCCGGATGACATAATCTCCTGAACCTTAGCCGATTTAAGTGAAGGATTTTCCATTAAAGCCTTTAAAATATCTCCTTCGGCCAGCTTACCAACAACCATTTCTTTTTGGGTAACCGGAATCTGCGAGATATTTAGCATATGCATAGTATTAATTGCTTCAAGAATAGTCTTTTCACAATCAATAGTTACAATTTCTGTTTTGTCTTTTTTATCGATAATAGTAGCAGCAGTAAGCTTTTCGTCTTTTAAAAAGCCACGCTCCCTTAACCAATCCTCGTTATACATTTTACCCATATATCTGCTGCCATGGTCATGAAATATGATCACCACAACATCCTCAGGCTTCAGTTTATCTTTTAATTGCAGCAGTCCGGCAACGGCAGAACCTGCTGAATTACCAACAAAAATCCCCTCTTTGCGTGCTATATCACGGGTCATCAAAGCCGCATCTTTATCTGTTACCTTTTCAAAAAGGTCAATGATATCAAAATCTACGTTTTTAGGAAGAAAGTCTTCTCCAATACCCTCAGTTATGTAAGGATAGACCTCATTTTTATCAAATATCCCGGTCTCTTTATATTTCTTAAAAACCGATCCGTAAGTATCAATTCCCCAAACCTTAATATTAGGGTTCTGTTCTTTAAGGTATTTACCAGTACCAGAAATTGTGCCTCCTGTACCAACACCAACTACAAGATGAGTTATCTTTCCTTCAGTTTGTGCCCATATTTCGGGACCAGTTTGCTCATAATGGGCCTGCGAGTTAGATAAATTATCATACTGATTGGGCTTCCATGAGTTTGGAACCTCACGCTCTAAACGCGTAGATACTGAATAATAAGACCTTGGATCTTCAGGTTCAACGTTAGTTGGACATACGATTACCTCAGCACCAAACGCACGCAAAGCATCTACCTTTTCTTTTGATTGCTTGTCGGTAGTAGTAAAAATACACTTGTAACCTTTTATAATGGCCGCCATAGCTAATCCCATACCGGTATTTCCGGATGTTCCCTCTATGATGGTGCCACCAGGTTTCAGTTTACCACTTTTTTCAGCGTCTTCTATCATCTTAACCGCCATACGATCTTTTATTGAGTTACCAGGGTTGGTTGTCTCAATTTTAGCCAATATCGTAGCCGGAATATCCTTTGTAATGTTATTCAATTTTACCAATGGTGTATTACCAATGGTTTCTAAAATATTGTTGTACCACATGACACAAAAATACAGATTGAAGATTGGAATTTTATTTATAAATGAATATTCGTAATTTAATATTGAAATAATACAAAATATAGAATATTATTTTAATCTAGTACTCCAATAGACTTACAAACAATGCAATATGTAGGTAAATAAAAAATTTCATTACAGAAGCTAATGCGTTTATCCACTCAATTTATACGTTTTACCCGGTAAAGAAATCAGAATCCCTTGCATTTCAAGGTTTAACAAATGCATGGCGAGTTTGCTTTGAGGAATTTCCGACCGTATGGACAGTTCATCGATCCTTAAATCCGATACCTGTAAAAGGTCAACAACTTTCTGTTCTTCTTTGGAGAGCCCAATTAACAATTGAGTTTGCTCAGTCTTTTTTGTCTTTATTTCATCCCACCCCAGGTAATAAGCGAGGTCTTTTGCATGATTAATCAGCGCTGCCCTATTCGTTTTAATCAGGAAATTACATCCCTCAGAACTCACATCAGTTGTTCTGCCGGGGAAAGCATAGACATCGCGATGATAGGAATTTGCGATATCAGCTGTAATTAACGCACCTCCTTTAGCAGTGGCTTCTACAACTATTATGGCATCTGCAAGCCCTGCAATGATCCGGTTTCGCTTCGGAAAATTCTCTTTATCTGGATTGGTATGCAACGGGAATTCGGTAAGCAAACCACCGTTTAGCATCATTTTTTGGGCTATTGGCTGATGTAATGGAGGGTAAACCCGATCGAGCCCATGCGCAAGAAGCCCAATGGTAGGTATGTCCTGATACAAGCTTTCTTTATGAGCAGCTATATCAATGCCATATGCCAGGCCGCTAACTATAACAACATCATAATCAGCCAAAGTTACCGCCAGTTGTTTGCACAGTTGCCTACCGTATTCTGTCGCCTTTCTGGTGCCAACAACACTTATAATTCTATTATGGTTAAGGTTAGCAGTGCCTTTATAGTATAGTAAAACGGGTGCATCAAAGCAGTTTTTTAACCGCTTAGGATAGTTATCATCGGTATAAACCAAAACCTCAACCCTATGCTTTTTAATAAATTTTAGTTGCTCTTCAGCAATTTTTAGGGCATCATTAGTCAGGATTTGATCTGCGGTTGCAGGCCCAATCCCTGGAATTTGCAATAATTCTTTTCTACTTGCTTTAAATACAACCTCTGCATTACCAAAATGTTCCAGCAAACTTTTGGCAGTTACATGCCCCACACTCTTAATTAAGGTGAGGCCTATTTTGTGGATTAAACTCATGGGCTAAATTATATATTTATTTATCTACCAACCAACAAACTAAAATATATAACTGTAAATCAGATAATTAAAAACAAACTACAAAAATAGTTTGTAAACTATAAAAATAGTAGTAACTTTAATTAACAACAATATTTAATAAATGATGAGAGAACTTACAAAGGCGGAAGAGCAGGTAATGCTAATTTTATGGGAAATAAAAGAGGGGTTGGTAAAGGATGTTATAGACAAAATGACCCCACCAAAACCAGCATACAATACGGTGTCAACGGTAATCAGAGTATTAGAAGGCAAAGGGTTTATAGATCATAAGGCCGTTGGCAACACCCATATCTACTTTCCTATAATAACTGAAGACGAGTACAAACACTTTGCATTTGATAAAGTAATGAACAATTACTTCGAAAATTCTTATCAGAGCCTGGTATCTTTCCTTGTAAAAGAGAAAAACATGGACATGGATGAGCTCGACGAATTGATCCAACTTGCTGAAAAACTTAAAAACAAGAAATGATGAACTGGTTGTACTATCTGCTAGAGGCTAATCTATATTTAGCTGCGTTTTACGGCTTCTACCGTTTGCTTTTACATAAGGAAACTTTCTATTCCTTAAATAGGTATTATCTTATTATAACGAGTATTATAGCTTTCATTATTCCACTTTTGCAGGTAGGCTACCTCAATAATCTATTAAACAATCAAAAGGAAGTCACGATCTTATCGGTTCAATTAACGCCAGTAATCGAAAAATCTAATGCATTTACGATAAGCAATCTGTTGATTTATTGCTACCTCTTTATAGCCTTATTTTTTGCAATAAAAATGGCAATGAGCATATATAAGATCATTTTACTTTCCATTAATGCTAAAAAACAGAAATCTGGAAAAATTACGTATGTTGAACTAGGCGAATCACATGCTGCCTTCTCTTTCTTTAACCTATTGTTCTTAAATCCATCTGTGCAGGAGAAAAACACCATTCTTAAGCATGAGATGGTGCATATAAAGCAGAAACACAGTTTAGATATAATTTTCTTTGAGATCATTCAAATCGTATCATGGTTTAATCCCATCACCTATTTCATCAAAAAAGAAATTAAGCTTCTGCACGAATACATCGCCGACGACATCACAACACATAAGGACATTCAGAAACATCAATACGCGATGTTTCTGATTCAAAATTCCTTTGGTATTGCGCCTAATCAGCTTACCAATCAAATATTCAATCAATCAATATTAAAAAGGAGAATTAACATGTTAAACAAAAAAAAATCAACGGGAAGAGCGAGGCTCAAACTCCTGTTTGCATTGCCAATTGCCGGAGGGATGCTCTGCGCATCCACCATGGCGTTTACTAAAGACTATGCAGTGATAGACTTGTATCCGGAGAAATACGAGTCCGATCAATCTGTAAAACAGGAAACACCTAAGAAAAAAGCAGCTGAAATAATAGAGGTTAAGACTAAACCAGGTGCAAAATCTAAAACAACTAAAGAGAGCCAAATTACAAAAGTTAGAATTGCGCCACCACCGCCTCCCGTGGTTAAACAGGTCAAATTCCCACCACCAATAGTAAAACCTGATGAAGTCAGAGCTCCTAAAAAAGCAGGATCCGTTAAAAAGATAAAGTTCCCACCGCCAATTGTAGTGCCTGATAAACCAGTGCCTCCTCCTCCACCTCCTGTTGAGCCAGTGAAAGAGGAAGGAAAATCAATAACTATTAAAGAAAACGACGGGATTACTTCCTCTACCAAAAATGGAGAACCAGCCAAATCAATAATTTTGGCATATAAAATTCACGTTGCCGAAGGGAAACCAGCAACATCACCTACTAAAAATGAAGAACAAGCAAAATCCCTATCTACAACATATAGACTTCTTACCAAGGATAAATTAGAAACAAAAGAAGGGACTAAGACAACGCTAGAAGGCACCGTGAATGTGAAAGAAAAATCAGGTAATTAATTCCTAAATAGATTTTATTAAAAAACTTTATGACCAATAAAGTAGCCAAAATAAAGTTAATATTAGCGAGTATTTGCGCACTTCTAATATTATTTATTAATGTCGAAACGCAACAAGTAAAAATTGGAAAGCCAGTTATTGAACCTTCTAAAATCCTTGATGATGTAATGCATTGGCTATATTATGATCGAGGTTACTTAAGATTATCAGAAGATTTCATTGCATATGATCAAACTTTAAAGCCGATCACTAAAGATCGGCTTTAAGAAAAAGTAGCATCTGGTGGCTATTTAAAGAACTAAAAAAGGAAGCTGCCCTTTAAGATTTGAAGCTTACCAATTAAACCTTACTGCGGTATATAAACCACGTATTTGGTTTCAAAAAACTCTTCTTCAAAGTAAGCTGAAAGCGGATATAATTCCGCTTTTAGTTTTGATTCAGAAATCTCTTCTTTTAAATCACCACCTTTTAAATATAGTATACCATTAGGAATGGCATTTTTAGATTCTTTATTAAACTTCCCTTTTACCCATGGATAAAAATCAATAAGCCTGGTAACTGCTCTGGAAACTACAAAATCGTACTTGTCTGCAATCTGTTCAGCTCTTAAATGACTCGCTTTAACATTCTTTAAACCTAATGCCGCAGCTACTTCAGTAACCACTTTAATCTTTTTACCAATAGAATCAACCAGATGGAACTGAGTTTCTGGAAAAAGAATAGCTAGCGGTATGCCAGGGAATCCACCTCCGGTACCCACATCCAACACACGTTCTCCTGCTTTGAAAGTGCAGAATTTGGCAATTCCCAACGAATGAAGAATATGGCGTTCATATAACTCATCAATATCTTTTCTTGAAATTACATTGATCTGGGAATTCCAGAAACTGTACAATTCGTACAATTGATCAAACTGAGCTATCTGCTGATCAGTTAGCTCTTTAAAATATTTCTGTATTAGAGTAGACTTTATTTCCACTGTACTTTTTTAACAAATATAGACAGAATGCCGTTAAACACTAGAAAAATGAATAATAGAATATCCAAAACAGGAAACCAAATACTCAAATTACCATAACTTAACCGCTTTAAAAGGCGTGGGTAAACAAAACACCTTATTATAATACTCAATACAAAAACACCAAGTGATATATATAAGGTAGCTTTAAAGAACAACAAAGCGACAAAGAAAGCATAAAACAGGAATTGAATAATAATCTGCGACGAGAGGATGAACTTATGTTTTCCTTTATACATTTTACCTGCTCCAAAATGTCTTTTCTTCTGTCTCAGATAAGCACCAAAACTTGTATTTGGCTCGCTCCAAACATGAGCATCCTTATTAATAGAAATTGCGGTATTACTTCTGGTTGCATGAGCATTTACAAAAAGATCATCATCGCCCGAAGGTATATGCATGTGTGCCGCAAACCCTTTTTTCTTAAAAAATAATGATTTCTTATACGCCATATTGCGGCCAACCCCCATATAAGGCATACCTTTTAAAGCAAATGAAAGGTAATTTACTGCTGTAAAAAATGTCTCGAAACGAATTAAAGCATTCAATATCCCTCTCTTTTTTATATAAGGTGAATAACCTAAAAGGATATCCACATGCTCATTTTCGGGTTGCTGCATGCTCAGTAACCAATCTTGCGAGGCAGGCAAACAATCGGCATCTGTAAAAACAAGCCACTCATTTGTGGCTGCTTTAATACCCATGGTAACTGCAAATTTCTTACCTGCTATAAACTTTTCTCCTTCATTTACGTGAACAACTTTAAGGTGCTTATATTGTTTTTCAAAGGTTTCCAATAATTCACGTGTACCATCCCAGGATCTGTCGTTAACAACAATAACCTCATAATCAGGATAATTCTGCTCCAAAACGGAAGGCAAGTATTCTGTAAGGTTATTAACTTCATTGCGTGCGCAAATCACAACACTTAAAGGTTTTCTACCTGTTTCGGGAATAGGATCGACTTTTACCAGAGCAAGTTTTAAGTGAACAAAGAGGCTAAAATATAGCTGTATTAAGAAGCAAAAGATTAAAGCGCCGAGCAGGCAGCTCTCAATTAAGGTTAATTCCACGATGTATTTTTGTAACTGGCAAATTTCTCATTTTTAATCAGTAATGCACATTTATGTTGATAAAAATTTTAGCCCGTAAATAGCTGGTTTTTTGCTACTTTTGCCCTGATTTTTTGAAGAGGAAGATTACACACTAACTTACTCTAATCAAAAAACAATAAACATACACAGATGAAGTTTAGTTTAGAGGCAAAAGATATACATTCAAAAGCAAGAGCAGGAACAATTACAACGGATCACGGAGAGATACAAACTCCTATTTTCATGCCTGTAGGCACTGCAGGAACAGTTAAAGCAGTACATCAAAGAGAGCTTAAAAATGATATCGATGCCAAAATAATTCTTGGAAACACCTACCACTTGTATCTTAGACCAGGATTAGATGTTCTGGAACAAGCCGGCGGATTACACAAATTTATTGGCTGGGACCGTCCTATTTTAACCGACAGTGGCGGCTATCAGGTGTATTCTTTGAGCAAAGTAAGAAAAATCAAAGAAGAAGGAGTTACCTTTAATTCACATATTGACGGTTCAAAGCATCTATTTACACCTGAATATGCAATGGATATACAACGTACCATTGGGGCCGACATTATCATGGCGTTTGATGAATGTACACCGTATCCATGCGATTATAAATATGCAGCATCTTCTATTAACATGACCCATCGCTGGTTAAAGCGCTGCTGTGCAAGATTTGACTCAACAGAGCCAAAATACGGCTTTAACCAAACCCTTTTCCCTATTGTACAGGGTTCAGTCTATAAAGATCTAAGGAAAAAATCTGCTGAATTTATTGCTTCTATGGACCGTGAGGGCAATGCAATAGGTGGTTTATCTGTTGGTGAGCCTGCCGAAGAGATGTACGGGATGACTGAAATAGTATGTGATATTTTACCATACGAAAAGCCTCGTTATTTAATGGGCGTAGGTACTCCTATCAATATTTTAGAGAATATTGCGTTAGGTGTAGATATGTT
Organism: Pedobacter sp. 05L430; assembly: GCF_056397585.1. Lineage (NCBI taxonomy): Bacteria > Pseudomonadati > Bacteroidota > Sphingobacteriia > Sphingobacteriales > Sphingobacteriaceae > Pedobacter > Pedobacter sp. 05L430. The sequence goes on from NZ_JBFTNT010000043.1 coordinate 21,438, forward strand.
TGATTGTGTAATGCCTACAAGAAATGCCAGAAATGGTATGCTTTTCACTAAAAATGGTATCATTAATATCGGCAACAAGAAGTGGGCAAATGATTTCTCACCAATTGAAGCCGACAGTAACTTGCATGCAGACCAGATATATTCTAAGGCCTATTTAAGGCACCTAATGCACTCAAAAGAGATCCTGGGTGYACAGATAGCTACCTTGCACAACCTACATTTCTATCTTTGGCTGGTTAAACAGGCCCGCGAAAAAATCATTGCAGGTGAGTTTTATGCATGGAAAAACAAAATGGTAACTATCTTAGGGAATAAATTATAAATGAGTTTCTTAAAAGACAGGGTTAAAATCATCGACTGGTACATTATCAGTAAGTATCTGGGCACGTTTCTATACACCCTGACCTTATTTGTAGTGATTATCGTTATTTTTGACTTGTCGGAAAAGCTAGATGATTTTCTAAGCGCAAACCTTACCTTTTGGCAGGTTGTAACCCTGTATTATGCTGGTTCAATCCCTTTCTACGTTAACATGCTCTCGCCATTGATCAATTTTATTGCGGTAATCTTCTTTACGGCAAAGATGGCTGATCAAACCGAAATTGTGCCTATCCTAAGTGGCGGAGTAAGCTTTAATCGCTTCCTTTTACCCTATTTTATATCAGCATTCGTCATATTTTCACTAAATCTGGCTTCCAATCTGTTCATTCTGCCTTATACGAATCAGCTTAAAAACAGCTTTGAGAACACCTACGTAAAGAAGAATGCATCGCCAAGCAAGAACAATATCCACATGAAATTAGATGCAAATACATACATCTACATGGATAGTTTCGACAATAAAACAAAGAAAGGAAGCAGGTTCTCATTAGATAATTTCAAAGGCGATGTATTGACAAAAAAGCTTGTTGCAGAAGAAATATCGTACGATTCTTTAAAGAGATCATGGCGACTAACCAACTATTCTGTAAGGTATATTAATGGCCTTAAAGAGACTTTTGTAAGGGAATTGGTAAAACCTAAAGATACTGTACTGGACATGCGACCAGATGATTTCTCAGCCTACGACAATATATTTGAGAACCTGAGTAACAAAGAGTTATCAGACAAAATCAGAAAAGAAAAGATAAGAGGCACAGGTATTTGGAATGATTTGCTATTTGAGCAATATAAGCGCTACCTACACCCTCTTTCTGCGTTCGTTTTAACCCTCATAGGTGTTGCACTATCCTCCAGAAAGGTTCGTGGAGGTGTTGGTTTACCCCTTGGAATAGGTATATTATTAAGCTTTGGCTATATTGTAATGAACCAATTTGCTAAAATGTTCTCCCTAAAAGGAGGCACTTCACCACTATTTGCAGTGCTGGCACCAACAATATTCTTTGGTCTGCTGGGCTATTATCTACTGAGAAAAGCACCTAAATAATGACCCCGGTTACATCAGAAACGTCTGTAACCAGAAACTTATTAATCCTACATTTTACGGTGTTTATATGGGGCTTTACAGGCATCCTGGGGGCATTAATCTCAATAGATGCGGTACAAATGGTATGGTACAGGGTAATGATAGCCAGCATCACGCTGTTCATCTACTTCATGGCTACAAAAACCCGCATCAGGGTAACCAAAAAACAGTTTCTGCAGTTCTTTTTTACTGGAAGTATAGTGGCCATACATTGGATATTATTCTTCCATGCCATTAAGGTTTCAACGGTATCTGTAACCCTCGTGTGCCTCTCTTCTTTTACTCTTTYTACAGCTATTTTAGAGCCTCTAATAAAGAAACAACGCATCCTTATACCTGATGTCATCGTCGGTTTAATCATCATTGCAGGCATATATCTGATCTTTAAATTCGAATCAAAGTATACTTTAGGCATCATTTTCGGCCTTACTTCGGCCCTTGCATCGAGCTTATTTGCCACCATAAATTCTACTTTAGTCCAAAAAAGCGACCATAAGATCATTGGATTTTATGAGATTTCAGGTGCCTTTTTCTGGATCACAGTGTATCGTTTTGCCGATCAAAGCTTGCTTACCGAGGCATTCAATTTAAGTGTTACCGACTGGATTTACCTTACCATTTTGGGTACCATTTGCACCGCACTTGCCTACGTTGCCGGTGTGTCTGTGATGCGCACTTTGTCGGCTTTTAGGGTAGCGCTCATCACCAATCTCGAACCTGTTTACGGCATCCTTCTAGCCTTCATTTTCTTTGGAACAAAAGAGGCAATGTCCACCGGATTTTACTTCGGAGCCGCACTCATTTTAGGCTCAGTTTTCCTTTATCCCATCTACAAAAAAAGAAAGAATTTACAGTAGTAAATCATCTGTTGAAACAGGAGATAGGGAGGTCGTTTTACCCCTCAGACTTAAGCCAGTTTTCACTCAAAATACGACACATCCGACAAGCATTTTACCCGCTCATATTTTTCATTTCTGTATACAAAGCCAAATTTTAACAAAGAAATTTTGTTGGATTTTAAGCTTAATTAGTGTACCTTAACAGCAGATTCCGACAACCTGAAATTAATTAGCTCCAGAAACACCAAAACCTCCATTTCTACGCTAAAAATTCACAAAAATCAGAATTATCAGTTCTTTACTTTATTAGTATATTTATTTGAAAATCAGAAAATTAAATACATATACATAAATTAAAAAATCATCAAAATTAACCAACAAAAATTTACAAATACTAATTATTTTAGTAAATCAGAAAAATGACATCAAATAAAGAGCTCAAACAACTGATAATCAAATTTATAATAACATTAACATTAAGTATAATTTCACATACTGCTTTTGCCCAGCTTTTTAGCGGAGAACAAAACCCACTTAGTGTAAAATGGCGACAAATAAATGCATCTGGCTTCAGGATCATCTTTCCGGACGAGCTCGAAAAAGAAGCCCAAAGAATGGCCAATACCCTGGGCTATATTTACCCCCATGTTGGCGGTAGTCTTAGGAGGCAAAAAACCACCCTCCCACTGGTCCTTCAAAACCGTGGAGTGATCGCAAATGGCTTCGTTCAACTCGCTCCAAAAAAGTCAGAATTTTACACCACCCCTCCTCAGCAATTCGATAGTCAGGATTGGCTAAATAACCTTGCTGTTCATGAGCTCAGACACGTGGCTCAATACGACAAATTAACCGGCGGAAAAGCCTACCCTTTTCCCGAGTATGTTTACTTCGCCTGGTTCGGAGTTAGCATACCACTTTGGTTTTTTGAAGGCGATGCCGTAACCATCGAAACCGCTCTCACAAATGCCGGTCGCGGAAGACAGCCTTCGTGGATCATGCCTTACCGAACCAGCTTRCTCGAAGGCAAAAAATTCTCATACAGCAAAGTCAGCTTCGGATCTGAAAAAGACATCACCCCCGGCTACTACCAACTCGGCTACCTGATGGCATCGAACATTAGAAAAGAATTTGGAAAAAATATTTTCGACAGCCTGCTTACCGACATCCGCAAAAGACCAGTAAGACCGTACCCCTTTTCGAACAGCCTGAAAAAGTTCACCAAGAGCGGAACTAAAAAATGGTTTAACCAAACCACCGAAACGTTAAAAAAAGAATGGACCGCGCAATCTGAAAAAACCAAAACGGAAAACTACCCGATACTAAACCAGGATTCAAAATTTGCAACCAACTACTTCCTCCCTGTAAAAATTAAGGATGGCAGAATTCTGACCCTGAAACAAAGCAAGGCAGAGACAGCACATTTCACAATAATCGACAGCGCAAAAAAAGAAACAAAACTGCTAAGCATCGGCTACCAGGAGCAACCATGGTTTAGTTACGCGAACAACATTGTGGTTTGGGATGAGATCCGTTATGACCCAAGATATCGCCAGCGCAGCTACAGCGTAATTTGCAGCTACAACCTAAAGACAGGTCGGCAAAAAAAATTAACCACCAGAAGCCGCATCTTCTCGCCAACACTCTCTGCCGACGGAAAAAAAATAATCGCAGTAAAATTTGACCTGAGCAACAAATGCAACCTGGTAGAACTTGACGCAGAAACCGGT
>NZ_JBFTNT010000044.1:0-40274 GCF_056397585.1 Pedobacter sp. 05L430
CTCTGCGGTAAAGCGAATTCTATCACGTAAAAAAGAGAGGTCCAGACCAATGTTTGTTTGTTCTGTCGTTTCCCATTTTAACGATGCATTTGKAACTCCGTTAGAAACAATTGCTACATTACCTAGATAAGTACCGATGGTACTGAGTGATCCCTGCCATGCATAATTACCGATCGACTGGTTACCTGTAACACCAAAACTTCCCCGGATCTTTGCATCTGAAATAAAACTGATTTTCTTAAACCAATCTTCTTCTGACAATCTCCAACCGGCCGAGAATGAGGGGAAATATCCAAATCTGTTATCCGCTCCAAATCTTGAAGAACCATCAGCTCTCATTACCGCAGAGAAAAGATACTTGCCTTTGTAGTCATAATTTGCCCTGGCAAAATAAGAAAGCAGACTGTATTCTTCGATGTTCTGATTATAAAGCGAAACAACAGATGTACCATTGATAGAGGTAATGGTTGCATCAATTAAGCCTCTACCTATCACATTGACGTTGTTGTCTGTAAATTTCTGGTAAGACTGTCCAAGCAAAAAGGTAAGGTTATGATCATTAGCAAGGGTTGTTCTGTAGTTTAACGTATTCTCATTGATAAAGGAATAGTTTTTCCCTGTAGTCAGGTAAGATGAACTGACCTGACCCTGTGGTAAGAGCGTTTGAGGAGTGAAATTTGTTTCCTCTGTATTCGAATAGTCAACTCCTAAAGTTGTCTTGAAATCCAAATCTTTTAAAATTTTCACTTTAAAATCTTGATTACCAAACATCCTCCATCTGTTTATTTTATTAGCAGCCAGCTCAGAGATAGCTATCGGATTGGGTTTACTTCCCTCCAGAAGTGGAATAAGTTGTCCTGTGATGGGATCATATGGTGAATAAACAGGCATGGTACTTAAAGCCTGATATATCGCACTCTGATTGCTTAGTCCGCTGAGTATTCTGTTGTAATTATTGGTGGATATGTTGAAATTCGTATTTCCCGTAATAACCTTATTTACCGTGTAATATACCTTTGCCGAAGCGTAAGTTTGCTTAAATTTAGTATTGATGATAATCGGGTCTATATCTTTATAGCCTGCACTAACAAAATAATTCATATTATTATCTTTAGAAGCACCTTTGATACTGACATCTGCTTTGTACTGATATGCCGATCGGTACATCAGATCCTGCCAATTGTTAGATTTAGAATAATATGGATGAAGTGAATCTATCACAGAGACTTTAGTGGTCTGGGCTCCTGTAAAATTATATATCGCATCTATAAATGCACTTCTGAACTGTGGCGCATTTAACACTCCAATTTTTCGCGTGATGTTTGCAATACTTCCATTTGCTGAAAACTGTATCTCTGGTTTGCTGGAATTCTTTCCACTTTTAGTAGTAATGATAATTACACCATTCGATGCTCTGGAACCGTATATAGATGCAGTTCCGTCTTTCAATACCTCTATAGATGCTATATCTTGAGGGTTTAAATCTGCCAGGGGACTAAAAGTCGATGCATCATCTACCAATCCACCACCGTAAGTATCTGCATTTATGGGAACACCATCTACGATATATAATGGCTGACTGCTACCGTTTACTGAGGATGCCCCACGTATTCTTACTGTGGCACCGGCACCAGGCTCTCCGGAATTACTTGTAATTTGAAGTCCGGCAATCTTACCCTGCAAACTCGAATTCACATCCCCCAGGGCATGAGTATCCATCTGCTTGGCCGTAATTGATCCGACAGCACCAGTAACTTCTTTAACCTTCTGGGTACCATAGCCTACATTAATGGTTACTTCTGAAAGCTGCCTTTCGCTTTCAGCCAGCTTAATATTTAAGCGTTTACGCTCCCCTATATTAATTGTCTGATTTTGGTAACCCATATAACTCACCAAAATAACAGCTCCGGGAGTTACCTCTAAACTAAAATTACCATTCTGATCTGTTGCCGTGCCTTTATCTGTTCCCTGCACGCGGATTGAAACCCCAACAAGGGTTTCATTAGTTTTTTCATTAGTTACCTGCCCAGTTAAAGTAAATAATGTCCCTTTAGCGGGGCTGACCTGGGCAAAGGTACTCAGCATGGAAAATGCGACCATCATGGTCATTAAGTATATCTTTTTCATTGGCGGTTTTATAAAACGTTTACGTACACGATTAAAAGTCAAAAAAATTACTATTGAGCTGGTGTAAAAAATCTGTTCATCTTGTTTTTGGTTTTTAGGTTGGTAAATAATAGATTGAAATCCTATCCGGACAAAGACTACAACTATCTAAATGCTAATATATTAAATAAACGGGTACGTACACGAATTTATTTTAAAAAAAACACATTTGTCATTTAAAACTATTTAATTCAGCTTGCGCAGGCATAAATTGAATGGTTCCAAAATGATCTGGACGATGAAAGTCAGGTATAGGGGATATCACCTTATTCCAACATAGAAAGTGAGGATTTGGCAACGCATCACCACATTTATAAAAGTTAGCTTTCGCAGTGATGCCTTCAAAGTTTTGAATTTGATGGAATATAAATACATCTGCAGGTATAATCATCGTCATCTCCCAGTTAAACTCCCCTTCCTGAGCATCTGATTTTGTCCAGGTACGAATTTTCTGCACTACAGAATTCTGGAATAAAGTTCTTTTAGCTTTTTGATTACCATAAGCCATTTTTCCAATCCCAAGGCAATTGAACTCAATATTATAATATTGATCAGACTGGTCAAAAGCGATAAAAAACTCTACACAATTATCAAGATGAACTTCGCTGTTAATCGGTCTTTCTATAGATCGGAAATAATCATTGGATATGGTAAATTTTAACAGAATGTGTTGTCCCGTATGGGCGATAGAAAAATCGGCTGTGCAAATTACTGGTATTTGAGGCCATGAATCATTAGTCAAACGATTTTGGGGATAGTTAGCTAGTTTCTCTGAAAGTTGATCTGGTGCGGCATTGGAATCTTCATTGAGGTAAAAGACATTTAAGTTCATTTTAAAATTTTATAACAAATAAAAAGGGTGATTTCTTTTTAACCAATCCAGCGCTCGAGTTTGTACCCTTTGTAGGCATAAAATAGCAGGTAGAGATAACACGGTAAAAGCACGAAATAAGCATTTTGCAGACCATAAATATCGGCAAAGTGACCATATAATAGCGGCATAACGGCATTTCCGGAAAGTCCCATGATTAGAATAGCAGCGCCTATTTTTATAAAACGTCCGAGTCTATCCATAGACAATGGCCATATTCCAGCCCATATCATTGAATTTGCAAAGCCCAATAATACAATGAACCATATAGAAATATCTGCCCGATGCCCCAATATGACAACACTACCGTTACAAAAAATGATACATAAAGTAAATACAACCCCCAGGATGATGCATACACGCAAGGCCAAGATCTGAGAAAGGTATTTTGGAATCAGCGAAATTCCAAGGATATAACCAACGATTGTCGCTGTGAGTGTATACGAAGGAAATACCTTTGCTTCTAAAAGAGAAATATTCATAGAATGGGCATAACCAATAATGGTATCAACCGCAATTACCTGTGAACCTACGTGAACAAATATGGCAATTGCGCCAAGGACAAGATGGGGAAACTGAAAAATATTACGTTTCCCTTTATTTGATTCGGCGGTAACCTCATCTTCCTGCTCGGTATTAATTTCAGGTAAAGAAGAAAAGCGCACCAGAAAACCTAGTAAAACCAGAATTAAACCAACACATGAATAAGGAACAATAACCCTCCTGATCAGTTCATCAAGAATCGATGCCCGTTCAACTGCTCCCATCGACTTTACTTGTTCAAACAGTGCCTGATCGGAAGACTTAAGTATAACCGCAGCAAAAAGTAAAGGAGCAAGAATTCCTGCAAATTTATTGCAGATCCCCATAATACTGAACCGCATTGCCGCACTGTTTTTTGGGCCTAATATGGTTACGTAAGGATTTGCTGCAGTTTGTAAAACTGCCAGTCCTGCCCCTAGCGTAAAAAGGCCAACTAAAAATAACAGATAATTACGTAATAACGCTGCTGGTACAAATATAAATGCACCGATAGCCATCACGAAAAATCCAATCATCATACCATTCTTAAAACCAAACTTTTTAAGCAATATGGAAGCAGGAAAAGAGATGAATAAATAAGAAATATAAAAAGCAAAAGCTACAAAATAAGACTCGAGATTATTGAGCTCACAGCAAATTTTGAAGTATGGGATAAGCATTGCGTTTATCCATGTGACAAAACCGAAGACAAAAAAAAGTACCGCAATGATATACAAGGATTTAATATAAGTCTTCTGGTCCATATGGTTTGTTTTACTTAACATTAAACGTATGAGAATGATCGTTGAAACCCTCGAATTGGTTGCGAAAATAGCAGCAATCTTATGGCTTTTTAACACCTGCTCAAGTGAGTTGCTTATATAGGTATAGTCAGTATGCTTGATATCAATTTTTACGATGACATTTTCAAGCTTATTATCGCTAAAATAGTTCCTGAATCCTTGCTCTTTACGCAATAGATGATGCTGGTTATCTATTTCTTGTGAAATGTTAACGATTAGAATCTTATCTTCCTTTTTAAGGAGGTATTTCATGAGGTGGGCAGAAAGGTAACCACTTTGATAAAGATCAGGACCGAAATAACTTAAGCTTTCGTGCCCCTGAATATCTGAATTGATGAATACATAAGGTATTTTTCTGATTTCAAGCTTCTTTACAAACTGTTCAGATTCTTCAATAAAACTTGGCGCCAAAAGAACACCCTTTACCAAGGAAAGATCTATCAGTTTGATCTGCTCAAGGAAGGAGTTTTTATCGTTGACATCATATAAATATTTCTGTAAGACAATGCCGTAAGGACTGATCTCTGCTCCCGCTTGGTCTATACCAAGAAGTGGTGCCTCCCAATAATTGGTTTCTTGTGAAATCTTTGGAATCAGAACAGCAAAAACAACCTGCTTTTTAGACGCCAACCTTCGCGCGAAGATATTAGGTTGATAATCGAGCTCTTTAATAATTGCATTAATCTTATCCTTGGTATTTTGCGATACCCCTTTGCGATCATGGATCACACGGTCTACTGTTCCAATTGAAACATTTGCCCTTCTTGCGATTTCCTTTACACCTGTTAATTCAATATCTTTTGCCGACATATGCTTAAAAAATTATATAAAGATAACAGATTCTATTTTCAAAAGTTCAAATTGTCTAGTCGTTCATACATTGCTCGTCATTGAAGCAAAGTAAAAATCAAAGCAAAAGAAACAAAGGCTTATTCTCTTGCATCACCAAAAGAACAAGATCCTGTGGCTTTGAAATTAAGAATACGATTTTTCAGATTAAACCCCGGCAACCTTATTAAAATCATCCACTTGGGAACAACAGGCTAACATTTCAGATAGAGTAAAAAAACTTCTTTATTAGTGAAATGAGTTTATGATAATCAGTCGTTAAGGTATCAGGATTTGGAAGTGTTAAAGAAGATATAACTCAAATATTTCTAGCCAGCTTATTTATCAAATATTGAGGGAATAATTGTTATACCTTTCTGTTAAAAAGTGTTAAACAACAGTTAGTCAGCTACCTCGGCTTAAAAGTTTCGGGTTGTTTTGTTAGATTAGAACATTAAAAATATTTTGAATGAAAAAAGCATTACTCACAATATTGTTAATTGTGCCTATAATTAATTCAATTGCGCAGAAAAAACCCTCTGTCACAACAAAAAGCTTCAAAACATACACTTCTGCATTGGATAATAATCGGCGCATTGCTGCTGACAATAAGAACTACATTGAAGCAGTTAGTCTCATAAACGAGTGGTTGGTTAAATATGAAGAAGCTGCTGTAGATACCCAGGCTACTGTTAAAAACTGGTACCCGGGCATGTACTATAATCTTGCCTGTTATCAGAATTTGTTAGGAAGTACTACACAAGCCCTTGCTGCGTTTGACAAATGCGTAAAATTGGGATATAGCAATTATTACAACACCATACAAGATACAGATCTAAAAAGCCTCCATGGTAACAAACGCTTTGAAAAAGCCCTCTTAAGTATCCGGGAAAGGGGCGACATGAATTATATCTTAAAAACCTCACCCCCATATCTCAATGGTAAAGTAACGGCGTTGCCCCCTTTTATTTATCAATCTCCAGATTCAAAGGAGCTTGTGGACTTAAAAGTTAAATTTAATTTGGATTCAGTAGCAGGCAACGGTAACGAGATCAGCAAAATAAAAAGACTATTATTTTGGGCTTACAATATAGTGCCCCATCAAAACGGTGACAATCCACCTTCTAGAAATGCAAATGATATAATTGAGGTGTGCAAACGCGACAAACGGGGCGTGAATTGTCGAATGAAAGCGACCATTTTAAAGGATGCGTTGCACGCTGAGGGATTTAAATCCAGGATGATTACATGTATGCCAAAAGATACTGCCGACACTGATTGCCATGTGATAAACGTTGTGTGGTCTAAAACCCTTAATAAATGGCTATGGATGGATCCAACTTTTAATGCCTATGTGAGTGATAATAAGGGTGAATTATTAAGCGTCGAAGAAGTGAGAACTCACTTAATTAATAATTCGGAACTCCTTTTAAATAAGGATGCATTTAGAAACAAGGAATTTTATCTTGATTTTTATATGTCAAAGAACCTTTATTGGTTACGCTGCCCTGTTAATAGTGTTTGGGATGTGGAGACTTACTCGAAGAATAATACTGTGGTTCAGTATGTTAATTTATATCCTGGTCGTTTTAATACTGTTAACTCGTCCAGAAAAACTTCGAGTGATACCAAGGTATTTGAAATTACCAATCCAAATTATTTCTGGCAAAAGCCTCTTGATAATTAATAGCATTTGGAAAAAGAAAAATAATGGCTCATTAGTTAAATAGACAACCTTGAGGTTGGCCATAAAGTACACGTTGGTTTTCTTGTTAAGGCAGGTAAGATGATTCCTCTGAGCAAACAGCTTTTGAAGAACCGGAACTGAGATTCGGGTCTTCAAAAACTTCGATAATATTACTTTAGGAATTGATATAGCAGGTAAATATAGATTTTAATTGTCCATGAGCTAGGAAAAGCTACGCACGACACAAACTGTGAAAAACTGTCTCTTAGAAATAAACTTCAGCCCTGCAACAGAATTTAACTTTGTTCTTAGGCTGGCATCTCAGATTCAAATAAGGCCAATAAGTTTTGATAGGTTCCAATTATCAAAAAAAATGTGGAATAATGATAATGAGTTACACGAATACCTTCGTTTTTCTGTAATGCAAATTTTAGACTTATATAAGATCTTTGTCTATATGTTAGTTCTAGCGAACGGTACCTTTAGCTTTTCGCTCAATTACCCCATCTTTTAATTCAATGGTTTCTTCGAGTTTTATTTTTTTATAAATTCAAATATTGAACTGAAAAATTCCTGAGGTTGTCTTTGCCATTGCCAATAAGTATATGGCCAATCCCAATCAGCACCATTCAGTTTACCCTTTGTTATCATGTCGTGTCCGCAATCTTTTATGGTAACAACTTTATAATCCACGCCTGCATTTTTCAGATAAGTTTCCATTTTATTTTTGTTTTCGGCTGGTGGCACTAATACATCATTCTCACCAAAAACACTCAATACCGGGCATTTTATTTTATTTAAGGCCTCTTTGGGGTCATACCGATTTTTTCTCCACCATAATATGTCGTCTCCAGTTTGCGATTGGGGTATATCAAGATAATCTATCCATTTTTTATCTTTAATTTTCGCGGCATATCCTTTAAGCGCATCCCAATCTTTTGTCTTGTTACCCTGAACATATTTGAAAAAAAGTGCAGAATAATGAAGTGCAGAGTCAATAGATTCTTTTGAATAACCTTCGTCAGTCAAGGTATATTGAACACGATTAATATCTTGCTCATAAAGAGAAACTGCAGGGCCAACTATTAAAATTGCGAAGCCACAGCCTGAGACTTTATTTGCAGCCAGCGGTGTTATCCATCCTCCCTGGCTTGCACCAAGAAAACCTATTTTGACATAATTCAAATCTTTTCTTTCTTTTAGATAATTAAAAGCAGAAACAGCATCATCTGCCAGATCATTGAAATCCGCAGATGAAAAATTACCAGTTGATTTACCGGTTCCACGTTTATCATAAAGTAAAACGCCTATGCCCTTGCTCGCCAAATCGTAGGCTAACGAATGATACCACGGGGTATCTCTGTCTTCCCATCCTGATCGATGTACTAAAATCACATACGGAATAGGCTTTTCTGATTTTTTGGGTTTAAACAAAACTCCTGCAAGCGAAACATCTGCATTAGTAAATTTAATTTCTTCCTCTGAAAAGCTCTTTTCTTTCGCTAATGCTTTTTTCAGATGAATCCGGATTCTAGGATTTATATCCTTGCTTATACCTGTTACATCTCCTGTTTTGGGGTCTAAAAAACAATAGAAATCTCCGTTGAATATCTTCACATTCAAAGTGTCCTTGCTCCGAGATATTTTTTCTGTAGCCACATTCATATAGCCAATTTCAGGGATATCGTAAGTTGTTTTATCTATATGGAAATCGAATGAAATTAATTGAACAGATCCATCCCGTGTCAAGGCACCTTCATAATGTCCCTGCGGTGTTTGACCGTATGCGATTTGTGCTATTGTAAGCAAAAGAACTGTGTAGAAGGATTTCATAATTTTAAATGATAAATTTAAAAACCAAGGCCATTCATTGTGCCAACCTAAATAACAAGCTTTAGAAGTACAATTAAACTACTTATTTGGTATTACGAAAAACCCACCTGTTCATAAGTGAACAGGTATGCGCGAAATTGAACAGGAAAAAGCTTAATGTACCATAAAAGGAATATTTGCTGTAGCCACATGATTATGACCGTCACTCACATAAACAAACAAACGGTAAGCGCCAAGCTTTGCAGGTACGCTGAGCAATGCATTTGTCAGGGAAGTTGTCGTTACCATATTGGGGATTGGTGCAGGCCTGCTTTCCCTGTCACCACCCTGCCCAAGATCCGTTGCTTCAGGCAACAGCTCCCACCTGATCGTTAGTTTGTCTTTGTCCGGATCTGAAACAGAGATCACCACTAAATATTTCTCCTCGGGATTGAGATGAATAGAACTACGTGCACTTTTGCCATCTACGGTAAATGAACTGATATTGGGTGCCCGGTTTTGAGGCCATTTGCCACTCCATTCATATTGCATGACGTCAAATACTTCTGACGTTTCCCCCGCTTCTGTAAACAGACMATACCATGTAGGTGTACGCTCCTGTTTCTGCCCCCAGAGAAATACATAGGAACCCAGACAATTCTTATCTTTCAGGATGGATGCTTCGTATCGTGTTTTGTAGACTTCAGCTTTTTCCGAACTAGTTTCTTCAACCGGGGCACCCCATGATGTTTTCGGACATTCCCAATGCCCTGTGGGTCCCCACTCAGTGACCAGGTAAGGACCATCCCAGCCTGCGGTCTGTAGCTGATCAGGGACTTTGGCCAATCCGCCATATACCTGCACCGAAAGGAAATCAAGGTCTGGACATTTAGCTTTGATGTGGTCTATTTCTATTTGATTGATGCCTGCAAGCATAGTAGTGGCAGGATGGTTCGGATCTTCCTGATGGATCATTTTTGCAATGTCATTCACAGCACTCCAGACATTGGGGTTTTTATAGTCCAGGTTCAGTTCGTTTCCGATGCCCCAGGCGAGTAAAGCCGGATGGTCCTTATACTTCTGCACTTCTTTACGCAGGTGATCCAGTTGTTTCTTTACCGCAACTGCGTCATTGTAGTCAAAACCATGACGTTCACGTGCTACATTCAGCCCCATCGTAACAGTTAGTCCAAGTTTTTCTGCCTGCTCCAGATTTGCCGCTCCGTGTTCTGTATCCCAGGTTCGGAAAGAATTTCCTCCTGCAATTTTTATGGCTTCGGTTTCTGAAGTCCCGCCTGCCCCTTTTACAAAATAAGGTTGTCCGTTTCTGATGAACGTATAACCCGTCGCTGTTTTCTTAATTTCAACCTTTAGTGCTTTGCTGTTTTGTAGGCTTACATGAGTAGTCAATCCAGGACGAATCAATTTTGCATTATCTGCTTCAATTTTGTGTAGCGACCTGACATTTACTGACGCCGAGGATGACGCACTGAAACCCGCGGTCAGTAAACAGCTTATGCCTAAAATAAGGAGATTAATACAAATGATTTCTTTCTTCATAATGCAATATAATGAATCCGTCTCTGATTTTGACTTTGATAAAATGGAACGGGATATAGCAGATAATTTAAATTCATTGCTGTTCATTTGATTCCTTACTTTCATTATTATTGTAATACTTTGTAGCGGCTTTAAATTAGTAAGAAACCATGTATAGAAAGCACCTGATTATTCTTGTCCTTTGGCTAATCTCTGGAAGTACAGTCTTAAACGCTCAGGATTCCCTATCGGTGTGGAAAATCGAATACCAATACTTGTACAAGTCATCCGATACACTTATTAAGCGAGATGCAAAATTTGCCGATATAGCAAAATATGGAAAGGCAACACTCTATTATACAGATTCAGCCTACCGGCTCCAATACGCAGCAGATCACTGGGAAATTGGCGACTTCAGCGCCCCTCACCGCTATAGTATTTATGACAACCTGGCCAGAGAAGGGCTTTCCGCCGCACAGCAAATGCCAGACCTTTATGAACTTTCAAATGATGAATTTCCGATCATTTTATGGGCTAATGACTATAAGGCGTTGAAAGCTGAAGGAAATTTTGAACTCTTGGGAATGACATGTAATAAGCTTGTTTTTCATCCTCAAAAAAAACTTGTGGATGCCGCATATGAGGTTTATGTATCGGAGAATATACCCAAAACTCCCTGGTACCTTTTTACATTCATTGATCAGGTACCCAACGGTTTTTTAGGTTTATATAAAAAAAATGCGGCCAACACATTATTTGAAGGCATGGAAGCAAAGGAAATCAAGCGGGTCAATGTCCCATTTGATTTTTTCCGCGTTCCCCAAACCATGAAAATTAAACGGATGATTGCTCCACCCAAGCTAAATTAGTATAGATTAAAGCAGGGGTTTTTATTTCTAAAACCTAAATGCTTTCAACGCTATTTTATTATAAATTAATGAGGGAATAGTGAGATTTTTTTATTGATGTGAGACTAACATTTTGCAACTTAAGCTGTGACCGAATTATTGTATTTCTTTCCGCCCAAGTACAAACATAATTATAGAATAACAACCTCCTCCAGAATGTGCCATTAAGCCCATTGCCTCTACTTCAGATGCACCACATAAAATACAAGAGTCCTTTTCAACATAAAAGTCGCCTTGTACATTTACCTAGTGTAAAAGTCATGACCTATAAAAACTCCCAGTAATTATCCCTGTTAATTGCAGATGACGTTTCAGGGCTGTATTTTTCCATAAACGAAGTAGGAAATTTTACTTTCACTTTAGAATTCCATTTAAGTTCAAAAGCACTTAGTTTATTGTCCTGCTCCTCTAGGTAATCAATCTCGGCTTTATCCACTGTACGCCAAAAGTAGGTATTGCCATAAAAGCCGGTGTAAGCCAGATTCTTTTTGCGTTCACTAATAATAAAGTTTTCCCACAAAGCACCAATGTCATTACGCTGTGCAATAGGTGCAAAATTGTTAATGATGCTGTTCCTGATCCCATTGTCGTAAAAATAGATTTTGCGGGAAGTACTGATCTCATTGCGCAAATTTCTTGCAAGTGGATTTAAACGAAAGATAACAAACGACTTTTCCAGCAAATCAATGTAATTGTTAACTGTGGCCTTGTCTATACCCACAATCCTTGCAAGTTCATTATACGAAACTTCATTACCCACCTGCCATGCCAGTGCCTGTAAAAGTTTTAATAATGCTTCTGGCCTGCGGATGCCACCTGACTCTAAAATATCTTTATACAAGTAGCTCCCAGCTAGGTTATTTAAGGTCTCAATTGCACTATCAGGATTGTTAATCACATCAGGGTACATTCCTGTTATTAAAAATTCTTCCAGCCTTGAATGAACTTTAGCAAAGGAATATTGGTCTTTTAATTCTCTCCAGGATAACGGATATAACCGATATTCCCATTTACGACCGGTGAGCGGCTCATTGATTTTACTGGCTATTTCCAATGCCGAGGATCCGGATATAAAAAGTTGTATATCTTTTTTCGCATCAATAATCATCTTAGCACTAAGGCCAATATTTTCAAGACGCTGCGCCTCATCAAATACAACTACTTTGTAACTGCCGATGTAATTATTGATAAAAGCCTGTGTAGGATTGTTCCACGCTGTTCGTGTAGCTGGATCATCTCCATTGATATAAAGATAATTCTCATTTAATGAAGCTGCTATCTTAGTAATCAGCGTAGTTTTCCCCACCTGCCTCGGCCCTAATATCACAATAGCTTTTTTAAAATCAACCTTACTTTCTAAGGTCTTTTGCAAGGCTCTTTTAATCATGACACAAATTCTATTCCCCAAATATAGCAATATTAAGGGAATACAATCCCCAAATATTGCCTTTTTTAGGGAATTTAAACATATTATCATAATGGGGTTATTGAATAACATACCCACAGTTCCTAAAAGGTTAACTTTCTGAAATTATTCATAACTCTGAAGCGAAGAAACAGCTCTGCCCATTTGGGAATCTGTACTAGCGGCAATTTCCCAAATGGAATCAGATTACCTTGTGCAAGCATAGAACTCCTTATTCTGTTTTATCATAAGAAAATTGAATTCCGCAGCATCCAGAAAACTGTATAAGTAAAATTTGGGGTTAGCATATAGACCAATAAGGGTCAAAAAATACTTAAACGCAAAAAAAGCCTTAGATTTCTCTAAGGCTTTCAGTGCCCTTAGATATACTTCGAACACACCAATTTCTTGAATAATTAAAAATCGTAATATTATGGATTACGATCTGGCAAATGACAAAAGTAATGCGTAGTTCCCATTGTCTGCGGCCTTTARTGAATTGAGGTAGATATTTCGATTTTCGCTTTCTTTAGAAAGACTCCCTGCTCCCCATGTAAATATATTCCCATTAAACATTTTTTCGATAATAATATCAGCCATCAGCCGGCTATGTCGTCCATTTCCATTTGAAAAACAGTGAATACTAACTATACGGTGTTTAAACCGAACTGCTATTTCATCAGGAGAAAAAACATCATTATCAATCCAAAATCTGGCATCGTCTAACAGCGACTTTAATTCAACAGCGACTTGCCATCTGTCAACGCCAATGTTCTTATTTGTTTTGCGGAAATCCCCTGCCCATGCCMAAACATTCCTATACATTCGTTTATGCACGTCCTTGACAAAAGCTTCTGTAAGGAGGCTATTTCGTTTAAAATTTCTGCTCAAAGTCCATTGTATCGCTTCTTCGATATTCTGCTGTTCAAACTCATCCAGCTCTTCCCTGGTTGCAATGGCAGGGATTAGCAAACCTTCTTTTTCCTCTTCGTCCAATGGGGTTTGTCCATCAATATAAACTATATCTAATCCCATAAAATTTTAGGCATGTTATTTTTTATATCTTCGGTTCTCTCCTTTATTGCTTTTTCAATTCTTTCCTTGGAATTCTCCTGGTCTTCTAATTTCATGGTGTTTGATGTACGTAAAACGATTTTCGAAGCTAGCTCCATTGCCTTTTTTTCTATTAAAGTATCTAACGAACCATCCTTTGGTATAAAGCCATAAACCAATTCCATATCTAATACCCTTCCCACCTCTCTTAAGGATTTTAGCGTGATCGAACCATCCTTTTCTCTTTTTTCAATGTCCAAAATACCTTGTTTGGTAATCGACAATTTATTCCCCAATTGTTGCATTGACATACCTAGAGTAGTACGAATGGCTTTAATCCAACCAGTCGGTGGAACAGCAACCTGCTTTAAGGTAACAAAGCTTAGTAATTTATTATTAAGCTGTTGAATCATTAATGACTGTTTTCCCATATAAGTAAAGTTTTAACTTGACAATCTACCAATAAATGTAAGCATATAACTTTACAAAACTAAATAAAAGTAAAACTATAGCTTAACCTATTTTTTTTACCTATATTTTAATTAATTACAAATGACTATTAATCAACTCGCCTCACGAAGTAACGGAATAGTGAGAACAACAAAAAATTGCATTTTAGGAATGCGCTTAAGCTTTTCTAAAAAAAGAGTTAGAATAAGGTCATTATTAGTAGAACCAAAATTCTCTAGTTAAAAATCTGGTAGAAATAATCTGAGCAAGGATGCAGTAGCTGATGACTAAATATAAAATGCAAAGCTATATTCTTAACCTCTGCTCCACAAGTTTTAGGATTGACCCTTTTTATGTAATACCGTAGTCGCGTCAAACTGAGCTTGTATCAGGTGTCAGGCGAATGGCCATGAAGCAAAAAAGCCTCTAGAGATCATCTAAAGGCCTTATAAAGATTTTCAAGAATCCTTCCCATATGGGAAACTTTGTTTGTGCACTTGTAGGGATTCGAACCCCAAACCTTCTCATCCGTAGTGAGATGCTCTATCCAATTGAGCTACAAATGCGTTTTTTTGTTATAACTCCGTTTCGTTAACGGACTGCAAAAGTAATGCTTGAAATTCAAAATAGCAATATTTTTTATAAAATTATTCAGAGCATTACTCTTGCAGAACTGTATTATGCTTCTACTGCTTTCTTAATCGCATCAAAATCAGGCATATTACCAGCATCTTCTAAAACTTCTGAATGGATAATTTTTCCTTCTTCGTTCAAAACAAACGCTGCTCTTTTAGAAACGCCCTTTAAATTGAAGACAAAATCTTCGTAAAATGCACCGTAAGCCTGAGATATTTCTTTATTAAAATCAGAAAGTAACGGAAATTGGTAAGCTTGATCTTCTTTGAATTTAGCCAGGGTAAAAGGAGAATCAACAGAAATGCCAACAACAGCAGCATTCATTCCTTCATAATAGCCAAAGCTATCTCTCATTGTACATAATTGAGCAGTACAAACACCTGTAAATGCCATAGGAAAAAAATGAACAACTACTTTTTTCCCTTGATAATCTGAAAGAGACACCTCTTTCAACTCAGAACTAAATAATTTAAAATCCGGCGCTTTATCGCCAACATGTAAAGCCAAAGTATAAATAAGTAAAACCTGTTCTTACAGGTCTTTTTGCTGTTTGATTAAGTGTTYCTGCACTGATCTCATTGATCATGCTTTTATCAAGCTTCCAATAATCAGCTACTCTTGCTACCAGTTCAGAAATACTCATCATATCCTTCCCCGAAGCATTGTATATCCCCTGTGCATCCTTCTCAACTGCAAGCAGGCAGCAATCAGCCAAATCCTCTGCAAGTGTAGGCATGCGCCATTGATCATTAACCACGTTTATTGGTGAACCTTTTTCTAAAGCTCCCTTTGCCCATAGTACGATATTACTGCGGCTCATATCACTTACTATACCATATACTAATATAGTACGCAAAATTGCCCATCTGCAATTAGACGCTTTAATAATGTTCTCTGCCTCGACCTTCGTTTGTCCATAATAACTTAAAGGATTTGGGTCAGCCTCTTCATCGTAAGGGCCTTTTGCCCCATCAAAAATAAAATCGGTCGACAAATGCACCAACTGGATATCATGTTCTTCGCAAACTGAGATCAGTGTTTTTACCGATTCCACATTCAACTGATAAGCCAATTCCTTTTGATCTTCGCAAGTATCCACGTTGGTCATGGCAGCAGTATGAATGATGGCATCAGGCTTATAATGCCCGACAACTTCCTTCACGTTCTGCGGATCCAGAATGTCCATTTCGGCATACATATATCCATCTTTAACAGGAAAACGATCAGCCCCTTTTGATGTTGCAATTAACTTAAATTGCTTCGTAGCAGATAACCGCTCTGTTATTTTCTGACCCAAAAGGCCATTACTTCCTGTAACTAGTATGGTTTTCATTAATGTTTATTTACAATTTTCAACAGCTGCCAATGCAGCAAAAATCACTATTTAATGCTTTAAAAGGCATAATTAAAGCCTCAATAATACCGGCTAAATTATTGATTAAAAAACTGTGGAAAAACTTTTTATTTATATATGTATTTCTTGTATAAAAATTTTAACTTTGCAAACCGAATTGTAGGCCCATAAAACAGCCTTTAACAAATTGATATTTATAATTTTACCCAAAACAATATATGCCTAACATTGGAAAAATAGCGCAGATTATAGGACCGGTAGTTGACGTGAGTTTTGCTGACGATGCTCATTTACCTCAAATTTTCTCTGCATTAGAGATTGAAAAAGAAAACGGACAGAAAGTCGTTTTAGAAGTTCAACAACATCTCGGTGAAGACCGCGTACGTGCAATTGCAATGGACTCGACCGATGGTTTGGTTCGTGGAATGAAAGCATTAGATACTGGTGCTCCTATTCAAATGCCAGTTGGTGATCAAATTAAAGGTCGCTTATTCAATGTTGTTGGTGAAGCTATCGATGGTATTAATACTGTTAGCAAAACCGGTGGCAGACCAATCCACAATGCTCCTCCTAGATTTGATGAGTTATCAACTGAAACTGAAGTACTTTTTACAGGTATTAAAGTAATCGATTTATTAGAGCCTTATGCAAAAGGTGGTAAAATCGGTTTGTTCGGTGGTGCTGGGGTAGGTAAAACGGTATTGATCATGGAATTGGTAAACAACATTGCGAAAGCATATGCTGGTTTATMTGTATTCGCTGGTGTAGGTGAGCGTACTCGTGAAGGTAATGACCTTTTACGTGAGTTTATCGAGTCTGGTGTAATCAACTATGGTGAAGACTTCCTTCATTCAATGGAAAAAGGCGGATGGGATTTGAGTAAAGTTGATACTGAAAAATTAAAAGAATCAAAAGCAACATTGGTATTCGGTCAAATGAACGAGCCTCCTGGTGCACGTGCTCGTGTAGCATTATCAGGATTAACAGTTGCTGAATATTTCCGTGATGGTGATGGCGAAGGCGCTGGAAAAGATATCCTTTTCTTCGTTGACAACATCTTCCGTTTCACTCAGGCTGGTTCTGAGGTATCTGCACTATTAGGCCGTATGCCTTCTGCTGTAGGTTACCAACCAACCCTTGCTACTGAGATGGGTTTAATGCAAGAGCGTATTACTTCAACTAAACGCGGTTCAATTACTTCTGTACAGGCTGTTTATGTACCTGCGGATGATTTAACTGACCCGGCTCCGGCTACAACTTTCGCCCACTTAGATGCTACAACAGTATTATCTCGTAAAATTGCTGAGCTAGGTATCTACCCTGCGGTGGATCCATTGGATTCTACCTCACGTATCTTATCTCCGGCTGTTTTAGGTGATGAGCACTACAACACAGCTCAACGTGTTAAAGAAACATTACAACGCTACAAAGAATTACAAGATATCATTGCAATCCTTGGTATGGACGAGTTATCTGAAGAAGATAAATTAGTTGTATCACGTGCACGTCGTGTTCAGCGTTTCTTGTCTCAGCCATTCCACGTTGCTGAGCAATTTACAGGCTTGAAAGGCGTATTGGTTGACATTAAAGATACCATCAAAGGATTTAACATGATCATGGATGGTGAAGTTGATGAATATCCTGAAGCTGCATTTAACTTAGTTGGAAGCATTGAAGAGGCTATTGAAAAAGGTAAAAAACTATTAGCTGAAGCAAACGCTTAATTTTTAAAGCGTACATAATATATATATGACATTAGAAATATTAACCCCAGATAAGAAAGTTTTTGAAGGTGACGTAACTGCAGTTACTGTTCCTGGTACCATGGGATCTTTTCAGATACTACATGACCATGCACCTATTATTTCAACTTTAGAAGATGGACCTGTAATTATTAAATGCAAAACTGGCGATCAAACCTTTACTATTAAAGGCGGTGTAGTTGAAGTTTTAAAAAACAAAATTATTGTGTTAGCCGAAGGGGTTGCTTAATATTTAATCATACAATATTCTAAAAGCCCTTTGAAATTTCAAAGGGCTTTTTTTTTATTTATAGTTTTTTATTAATACTCTCGTCGAGATGACGAAAACTTGAAAAATCCCCTCTAAAAAAATCAAAATTTCAACCAACTTTTTTAAGGTTTTCCACATTTTAAGAAGAATTTGCGCAAATTTATAATGCTAGCATAACACCTATACCGAATACCGATTTCATATTTGGTATAGCGACCACCATGTTAAGATATGAATTTTACATATATTTAAGAATTATATTCTTAAATATATGTAAAATAAAGAATTATATTTTTTTTCATTTATTTTCATTCACCTATTGATAGTTTAACCGCCAAGAGGTAAATTGGATTCTATAAAACAACAAGAAATTAAACAACGATATGAATCTTTCAGTCAACGTCTTATTTACTGTAATTGTCAACCTAATTCTCCTACTGATTATTCAGAAGGATAAGGCGCTATAAAGGAATATTGAATACTTAAAATATACTAGAGCGCCACCACAAGTGGCGCTTTTTTAATGAAACATCTAAAATACAAAAACATACCTGACAAAAAATGCAATATTTCAATTCAAATACCATACTTTACTTAAACGGGCGGTTCGAAAAAGCGGCCGACTCAAACGCCGATTTGTATGGTCAGTCGTTACACTACGGCTATGCAGTTTTTGAAGGAATAAGGGCCTACTCCACTCACAATGGCACCCGTATTTTTAAGGCAAGAGAACATTTCGAAAGATTAAAACGCTCTGCAGAATTAGTTCATATTCCATTTACATGGGACATAAATAAATTAATTAAACAAACCTACAGGTTATTAGAAATCAACAATTTAAAGGATGCTTATATCCGTCCTTTAATATACTGTCCACCTGCTATGTCATTGGTTGCTGCAAAAGAAGCYTCAATCATGATCTGCGTGTGGGATTGGGAAGCTTATCTTGGACATAAACTGCTTAAAGTTTGCGTATCAAGTTTTGAACGTCCAAATCCTAAATCAACTCCTATTGAGGCTAAGGTTAGCGGCAACTATGTTAACTCCATACTAGCCACTACAGAGGCCAAACGTAAAGGATTTGATGAGGCCTTGTTGCTTGATATGTATGGCAACGTTGCTGAAGCCCCGGGTGCAAATATCTTTATCGAAAAAAATGGCAGGTTATACACCCCTCCTCTTGGAAACATTTTACCAGGTATTACCCGTGCTACAGTAATTGAACTATGCCATATTTTAGATATAGAAATTATTGAGAAACACTTATCAGTAAAAGACCTGAAACATGCGGATAGCGCATTTTTCTGTGGTACAGCTACTGAAATTGCAGGAATAGGATCGGTAGACGAATATACTTTCCCATTAAAATGGACCGATAGCGTTGGTGCAACCATACAGCGTACCTATAAATCCCTGGTATTAGAAAAACAGAACTACGAAGTAATCATATAACTACTACATAATATAATAAGTAAATAACAAAAAAGACCTAACCACATAATATGTCACAAACACCAGAAATCAATCGCTACAGTAAAACTTTTACACAAGACCCAACACAACCGGCTGCACAAGCAATGTTGTACGGAATTGGTTTAACTAAAGCAGATATGGATAAAGCTCAGGTTGGTATTGCCAGCATGGGATATGATGGAAACACCTGCAACATGCATTTAAATGATTTAGCCAAAATCGTTAAAGATGGTGTATGGAAAAATGACATGGTCGGTTTAACATTCAGCACTATTGGTGTTAGTGATGGTATGTCTAACGGAACAGATGGAATGCGTTATTCCTTAGTTTCAAGAGATGTTATTGCCGATTCAATTGAAACCATTTGTGGTGGGCAATACTACGATGGATTGATCACTATACCTGGCTGCGACAAAAATATGCCGGGATCTATCATGGCAATGGGCCGTTTAAATCGCCCTTCTATCATGGTTTACGGTGGAAGTATCCACTCTGGGAACTACAAGGGTAAAGCATTAAACATTGTGTCTGCTTTTGAGGCATTGGGTCAAAAACTTGCAGGTAACTTAGAAGAAGAGGATTTTCAGGGTGTAATCAGAAATGCTTGTCCTGGTGCAGGTGCTTGCGGAGGTATGTATACAGCTAACACTATGGCTTCTGCTATTGAAGCCTTAGGTATGAGTTTGCCTTACAGCTCCTCATATCCTGCATTAAGCGAAGAAAAAAGAAATGAGTGCTTAGAAGCCGGTAAAGCAATCAGAATTCTATTGGAAAGAAATATCCTTCCTTCAGATATCATGACAGAAAGGTCATTCCACAATGCTATCGTTACTGTTATGGTTTTAGGTGGTTCTACCAATGCAGTATTGCACTTAATTGCAATGGCTAAATCGGTAGGCTTAAATTTACAACTTAGTGATTTCCAAAAAATCAGCGACAGCACTCCGGTACTTGGTGATCTAAAACCAAGCGGAACTTACCTGATGGAAGATCTGCATGAAATTGGCGGTGTCCCTGCGGTTTTAAAGTACCTGATAAAAGTTGGTTTAGTTCATGGCKACTGTATCACTGTTACTGGTAAAACATTGGCAGAAAACGTAGCAGATGCTGTAGATCTTGACTTCGATAATCAAAAAATTATATTCCCTGTAACAGAACCGATTAAAGAAACCGGTCACTTACAAATGCTTTACGGGAACCTTGCAACTAAAGGTGCTGTAGCTAAGATCAGTGGTAAAGAAGGCGAAAAATTTGTAGGCCCTGCCCGCGTGTTTGACGGAGAGCAGAAGCTGATTGCAGGAATTCAAAGTGGAAAAGTAAAGAGCGGAGACGTTGTAGTAATCAGACAGGTTGGTCATAAAGGAGCTCCGGGTATGCCTGAAATGCTAAAGCCAACTTCGGTTATTATAGGTGCAGGATTAGGTAAAACTGTGGCTTTAATTACAGATGGTCGTTTTTCGGGTGGTACTCATGGTTTTGTAGTAGGCCACATCACTCCTGAAGCATGGGATGGCGGAAACATCGCATTAGTTCATGATGATGACATCATCACTATTGATGCAGTAAACAATTCAATTGATGTTCATTTAACTGAAGAGCAGCTGGCTACCCGCCGAGCGGTTTGGAAACAGTTGCCACCACCCGTCACAAAAGGAGTGCTCTATAAATACCTTAAACAAGTAAGCAATGCCAGCGAAGGCTGCGTTACTGATGCCTACAATGATTAATTAATTAGAAAACCTATACCCTAAACATACAACAATGGATACAGCACACGAGGAAACAACAACCTTAACAGAACCTAAAAAAACAACAACTGTTTCAGGCTCTGTGGCTTTATTGGAAGGATTAATAGCTGAGGGTACCGATACCATTTTTGGTTACCCGGGCGGCGCCATCATGCCAATTTATGATGCGCTATACGATTACAAAGAAAAATTACAACATATTTTAGTACGTCATGAGCAAGGCGGCACACACGCTGGTCAAGGTTATGCACGTACTTCAGGCAAAGTCGGTGTTGTTTTTGCAACCAGCGGTCCTGGCGCAACAAACCTGGTAACAGGTTTGGCTGATGCTCAGATAGACAGTACTCCTATGGTTTGCATCACAGGCCAGGTTTTTGCACACCTTTTAGGAACAGATGCTTTCCAGGAAACTGATGTAATTAACATCACCACTCCGGTTACAAAATGGAACTATCAGGTAACTGATGCCAATGAAATTCCTAGTGTTCTTGCAAAAGCTTTTTATATCGCACGCAGTGGAAGACCAGGTCCGGTTTTAATTGATATTACCAAAAATGCGCAGTTACAAATGTTCGAATACGAAGGATATACTCCTTGCGAACACATCCGTAGCTACCGCCCTAAACCTTTGATCAGAAAAGAATATATTGAGGAGGCTGCAGCGTTAATTAACGGAGCAAAAAAACCTTTCATCCTATTCGGACAAGGTGTTTTATTAGGTAATGCAGAACAAGAATTTAAAGCTTTTGTAGAGAAAAGCGGTATTCCGGCAGCATGGACAATACTAGGTGCCGGTGCCATCCCTACAGATCATCCGTTAAATGTTGGTATGCTTGGTATGCATGGTAACTATGGCCCTAACGTACAAACTAACGCTTGCGATGTTTTAATTGCAATAGGAATGCGTTTCGACGACCGTGTTACAGGCCGCTTAGATAAGTATGCAAAACAGGCAAAGGTTATTCATTTGGATATTGACCCGGCCGAAATTGATAAAAACGTAAAAGCAGACGTTCCTGTTTGGGGCGATTGTAAAGAAACTTTACCATTCTTAACTGCTTTGGTTGATCAGAAATCGCATACTGAATGGGTAGAGGAATTCAGGGCTTTTGATAAAACTGAGCAAGAAACCGTAATACAAAAAGAACTAAACCCGGAAAGCGGAGAGCTTACCATGGGCGAGGTTATCAATAAATTAAATGAGCTAACCAAAGGTGATGCTGTTATTGTTACCGATGTTGGCCAACATCAAATGGTTGCTTGCCGCTATGCCAAGTTTAACCAAACAAGAAGCAATATTACCAGCGGTGGCTTAGGTACTATGGGCTTTGGTTTACCGGCTGCAATTGGTGCTAAATTCGGTGCTCCGGAGCGTACAGTAGTTGCCATTATTGGTGATGGTGGTTTCCAGATGACTTGCCAGGAATTAGGAACCAYTATGCAAAGTGGCATCGACGTTAAAATCATGATTTTGAACAACAGATTCTTGGGAATGGTTCGTCAGTGGCAGCAGTTATTCCACGAAAAACGTTATTCTTTTGTAGACATCACCAGTCCTGATTTTGTAAAACTTGCTGATTCTTACTACATCGCAGGCAAAAAAGTTTCAGAGCGTGAAGACCTTGTTGCAGCATTACAAGAAATGTTAGACCACAAAGGTTCTTACCTTTTAGAAGTAATGGTTGCCAAAGAACATAATGTGTTCCCTATGGTTCCACAAGGAAGTAGTGTAAGCGAAATCAGACTTAAATAATTAAAGATCATGAGCAATTCCAACGATATAGAAATAACCGGAAAACAGGAATTTACGATTACTGCATATACCGAAAATAGAATCGGCATACTTAACCGTATAGCCATCATCTTCTCCAGAAGAAAAATTAACATTGAAAGTTTAAACACCTCTCCTTCAGAAATTGAACACATTCACCGTTTCAATATTCTGATCCATGAAACAGAAGAGGTGGTTCGTAAACTGGCCCGTCAGATAGAAAAGCAGGTAGAGGTATTGAAAGTATATTACAATACTAACGAAGACATCATCTGGCAGGAAATGGCTTTGTATAAAGTACCTACAGATACGATTGCAGAAAAAGTATCGGTAGAGCGTTTGCTTCGCGAATATGGCGCAAGAGCAGTAGTGATCCGTAAAGACTATACTGTTTTTGAAACCACCGGACACAGAGAAGAAACTGATAAACTGATTGAGGTGCTACAACCTCACGGACTAATTGAGTTTGTAAGAAGTGCAAGGGTTGCCATTATTAAAGACAGTGAAGGTTTTAACCGCAAGCTTAGAGAATTTGAGCGCAGAGAACCAGGCGAGGATGTGATTGAAAATGAATTCCTTGATAAAGAGAAGAATGTATTTAGCATGTAATTCGTAGCAGGCGAATAGGCATTACAGAACTAATAAAATGGAAAACACTCTTTTTAAAACGATTATACAAACCAGGAAAAACTTTATTGAGTTGATAGAAACATCAACGATTGAAGAGGTAAATGAGGTGCCCGCAGGCTTTAACAACAATATAATTTGGAACTTTGGCCATATTATAAGCAGTCAGCAGATACTTTGTTATAAACTGGCCAATGTTGCCCCTGTTATAGAGGCTCAGTATATTCTGGATTATCAAAAAGGAACAAAGCCGGAAAAGTTCATTGAAGCCGAAGAAATAAACATTTTAAAAGACCTGGCGCTTAGCACTATTGATAAGCTGGCAGAAGATCTGAACAACAATGTTTTTGTAAGTTACATAGTGCGTACTACAAGCTATGGAATAGAACTAAAAAGCACAATTGAAGCAGTACAGTTTTTTCCGATACATGATGCTTACCACTATGGCTGTGCATCATCGATTAAGAAAGCATTAAATAAAAAGTAAATAAGAACCTTATAACAAAAAACCGATAAAACGATGTCAAATTATTTTAACACATTACCTCTTAGAGAAAAATTAAACCAATTAGGTGTTTGCGATTTCATGGACAGTTCAGAATTTCTTGATGGCGTAAATGCACTAAAAGGAAAAAAACTGGTAATTGTAGGTTGTGGAGCACAAGGCCTTAACCAAGGTTTAAATTTAAGAGATAGTGGTTTAAATGTTGCCTATACTTTAAGAAAAGAAGCTATTGAAGGCAAAAGAGATTCATGGAAAAATGCTACAGAAAACAACTTTACTGTTGGCACTTACGAAGAATTAATTCCTACAGCTGATGTAGTAATTAACCTTACTCCTGACAAACAACATACTGCAGTTGTAACTGCAATTATGCCGCTAATGAAACAAGGTGCTACTTTATTGTACTCGCACGGTTTTAACATTGTGGAAGAAGGAATGCAGATCCGTAAAGATATTACGGTGATCATGGTAGCACCTAAATGCCCGGGAAGTGAAGTAAGAGCTGAGTATGTAAGAGGTTTTGGTGTACCTACCCTAATCGCTGTACACCCTGAGAACGATCCGGAAGGAAAAGGTTTAGCACAAGCTAAAGCTTACTGCGTTGGAACTGGTGGCCACAGAGCTGGTGTTTTAAAATCATCTTTTGTTGCTGAAGTAAAATCAGATTTAATGGGCGAGCAGACTATCCTTTGTGGTTTGTTACAAACTGGCTCAATCCTTTCATTCGACAAAATGATTGAAAAAGGAATCGATGCTGGTTATGCTTCTAAACTTGTTCAGTATGGTGTTGAAGTAATTACTGAAGCATTAAAACATGGCGGTGTTTCTGGTATGATGGACAGATTAAGCAATGTAGCTAAAGTTAAAGCTTTTGAAATTTCAGAAGAATTGAAAGACATTATGCGTCCGCTATTCCAAAAACATCAGGATGATATCATGAGCGGTGAATTTAGCCGTACAATGATGGAAGACTGGGCTGCTGGTGACAAAAACTTATTGGCATGGCGTGCAGCTACAGGAGAAACTGCTTTTGAAAAAACTCCTGCCGGCGATGTAAAAATCGGCGAACAAGAATATTTTGACAACTATACTTTAATGGTTGCTTTTGTTAGAGYAGGTGTTGAATTGGCTTTCGAAACAATGGTTCAGGCTGGTATTAAACCAGAATCAGCTTACTATGAGTCGTTACACGAAACACCACTTATTGCCAATACCATTGCGCGTAAAAAGTTATTCGAAATGAATCGTGTGATCTCTGACACTGCTGAATATGGTTGTTACTTATTTGATTATGCTTGTAAACCTTTGCTAGCTGATTTCATGACTAAAGTAGATACCGATTTAGTAGGTAAAAACTTTAACGAAGGTAAAGATGGTTCGGTTGATAACAGAACGTTAATTGCAATTAATGAGGCGCTTCGTTCTCATGAAGTTGAAATAGTTGGCGCTAGATTAAGAAAAGCGATGACTGCAATGAAATCTATAAAAACAGCATAATAATATTAAATGTCACAGCCCGTCGTCCATATCACAAAACTAAATTTAAAGTATCGGCACAAACCCGTGTTAATGGATTTGAACTGGACTATAAATCGTAACGAGAATTGGTTGTTGTGTGGAACAAGCGGAAGTGGCAAAACATCATTAGCTAAAGCTATGGCCGGTATAGGCCATAGCTACAGTAATATTGAAATCAACTTTAATCCTCAAAGCAGTTTACCTGCTATCGCCTATTATGTGGCCAATTGGTTTCAATTTAAAGACTTGGAAGGCCAGTCTAATTTCTATTATCAGCAGCGTTACAATAAGCAATCAACAGAAACTACAGCCACAGTAAAAGCTGAATTGGAAAGTTTCGGCAAAAAACATTCACTTTCAATTCATGAAGTAGATAGGGTTCTAGCCGCACTAGGGTTTTCGGAATTAAAAGACTCCACACTTATCCAGTTATCCAGCGGAGAACATAAAAAATTACAATTKGTTAAGGCCTTATGGTTAAAACCGCAGTTGTTAATACTTGATCTTCCTTACAACGGACTGGATGTACTTTCCCGTAAAAACTTAAACGCTTTACTTGAAGAAATTTCTGAAGCAGGAACACAGTTGATCTTAATCAGCAACGAAGCCGAGCTACCTGGCTGCATCAATCGCATTGCGACAATTGAGGAAGGCAAATTAGTCGAAATTTCTGCTGATGAACGTACCTGGAATGATATAGAAGCGTCTGATAAACCTGTTCCTACATTTTTGAGTGAATCGGTTGTAAATGCTTCATCTGCAGAGATCATTAGAATGATCAATGTAAATATCAGCTACGGCGAAAAACAGGTGTTAAAAAACATCAACTGGGAAGTTAAAGCGGGTGAAAAATGGGTGTTGCATGGCCATAACGGCTCTGGAAAATCAACTTTGTTAAGTTTAATCTGTGGCGATCATCCTCAGGCTTACGCCAATGATTTTCATTTATTTGGAAACAAAAGAGGAAGCGGAGAAAGCATCTGGGAGATTAAAGAACGAATTGGTTTAATATCACCAGAATTGCACTGGTATTTTGATCCTTCAGCAACTGTTTGGCAAAGTATTGTTTCTGGCTTTTATGATAGTTCAGGCTTATTTTGTGATCCGGGATATTCAAAAAAGGCTAAAACCKATGAATTAATTCATTATTTCGGCCTGGATGAATATAAAAATACCTTGATGAACGAACTTCCTCTTGGTAAACAAAGACTGGCATTATTGGCCCGTACCATTGTAAAAAACCCGGAGCTATTGATATTGGATGAACCTTGCCAGGGATTAGACCAGCAACAAACATTGCATTTTAACAAACTGGTAGATGAATTGTGCAAAAATGGTACAACATTGATTTATGTTGGTCATTTTGAATCACAGATACCGGGCTGTATTGAGAAAAGAATTTTATTAGAAAACGGTGAAGTAAAATCCGTCGAAACCTTATTAGAGAGCGTACTATGAAGAAGAATATCTTAGTAATACCCGGCGATGGCATCGGGCCTGAAGTAACCACATGGGGGAAAGCCATTTTAGAACAAATAGCCGAAGATTTTGGCCATGAGTTTACCTTTGACGAAGCTTTAATGGGTCATGCTGCTATTGAAGCAACAGGCAGCCCATTACCAGATGAGACCCTGGAAAAAGCCAAACAAAGTGATGCAATCCTCTTTGGAGCTGTAGGGCATGCCTTGTATGATAACGATCCTTCGCTTAAAGTACGCCCGGAGCAAGGTTTACTTAAGATCCGTAAAGAATTGGGTCTTTATGCCAACCTACGCCCTATTTTATTGTTTGATGAATTGTTAAATGCATCAAGCATTAAACCAAGTATACTAAAGGGTACAGATATTTTATTTTTCAGAGAGCTGACAGGCGACGTTTATTTCGGAGAGAAAACACTTTCTGAGGATAGAAATACCGCGTCGGATTTAATGATCTATCACCGATACGAAATAGAACGAATAGCACATAAAGCTTTTCAGGCTGCAATGCAGCGTAACAAAAGGTTATGTTCGGTAGATAAAGCTAACGTACTTGAAAGCTCCAGGTTATGGAGGGCAACCGTACAGGCTATCGCTAAAGAATACCCTGAGGTTGAAACCGAACATATGTTTATAGACAATGCCGCAATGCAACTGATCAAAGATCCTAAGCGCTTTGACGTAGTACTAACTGCCAACTTATTTGGTGATATCCTTACAGATGAAGCTTCGCAGATTGCAGGCTCAATGGGGATGTTAGCCTCGGCCTCAATTGGTGATGGTACTGGTTTCTTTGAACCAATTCATGGCTCTGCACATGATATCACCGGAAAAGACCTGGCCAACCCGCTGGCTTCTA
The DNA here is from genome assembly GCF_056397585.1 of Pedobacter sp. 05L430. Taxonomy (NCBI): domain Bacteria; kingdom Pseudomonadati; phylum Bacteroidota; class Sphingobacteriia; order Sphingobacteriales; family Sphingobacteriaceae; genus Pedobacter; species Pedobacter sp. 05L430. Next base: position 28,027 of record NZ_JBFTNT010000044.1, read on the forward strand.
TCCTATCCGTAGCGTTAATGCTAGAAATAGGTTTTGGACTAAAAGAAGAAGCCAAAACAGTAGTTGCTGCAGTTGACAAAGTACTCAAAGAAGGCTTCAGAACTAATGACATTGCCGACGGCACCACAAATCCTTATAAAGTATTAGGTACTAAGGAAATGGGTAAACTCGTCTTAAAATATATTACACAAAAAACCTATACTAACTAAAAACGAAAATTATGTTACACGATCCAAATAGAGTTTATGTGTTTGACACCACGTTGCGTGATGGTGAACAAGTGCCGGGTTGCCAATTAACAACCCCAGAGAAAATAGAAATTGCCAAAGAATTGGAAGCGCTTGGCGTGKATATTATTGAAGCAGGTTTTCCGATTTCAAGTCCAGGTGATTTCCAAAGCGTTGTAGAGCTTTCTAAAGCGGTTTCTGAGCCGATCATTTGTGCWCTTACACGTGCAAATAAAGGTGATATTGATTCTGCTGTTGCTGCATTGAAATTTGCAAAACGTCCGAGGATCCATACTGGTATCGGCTCGTCTGATATGCACATCAAACATAAATTTAACAGTACAAGAGAAGATATTTTAGCACGTGCAGTTGAAGCCGTTAAATATGCCAAGCAATTTGTAGAGGATATTGAATTCTATGCAGAAGATGCTGGTCGCGCAGACGTACATTTTCTTGCCCAGATGGTAGAAGCAGTTATTGCAGCCGGTGCTACTGTAGTAAACATACCAGATACAAATGGTTATTGCTTACCAGATCAATACGGAAGCAAAATCAAATTTTTGAAAGAGAACGTAAAAAACATTGACAATGCCATTATATCTGTGCATTGCCATAATGATTTAGGTTTAGCTACCGCAAATTCAATTGCAGGCTTACAAAACGGTGCCCGTCAAATTGAAGGTACTATTAATGGTATCGGAGAACGTGCAGGTAACACCTCTATTGAAGAGGTCGTCATGATTTTAAAAACGCACCAGACATTAGGTTTGCATACCAATATCAACACTAAAAACTTTTATGAGTTGAGCCGTATGGTAAGTTCGCAAATGCGCATGCCGGTACAACCAAATAAAGCAATTGTTGGAAGCAATGCATTTGCACACAGCTCAGGTATCCACCAGGATGGTTTCTTAAAAAACCGCGAAAATTACGAAATTATACGCCCGGAAGATGTTGGTTTCCCTGATGCAAGTATTGTACTTACCGCACGCAGTGGCCGTCATGCTTTAAAGTTCCATTTGGAGCGCTTAGGCTTTAATTTAAATAAAGAAGAATTGGGCGAAGCCTACCATCGCTTCCTTACAGTGGCAGATAGTAAATTAGATATTAATGATGATGATCTTTTGTTAATGATGGACAAGCAACAATTAGCTTAACCTTTATCTCACAAAAAGAATTCATAATAAAAAAAGAAAAAAATGAGCAAAACATTATTTGATAAGGTGTGGGACACTCACGTGGTACGTAAAATAGAAGGTGGCSCCGATGTGCTTTTTATTGATCGCCACCTTATCCACGAAGTTACAAGCCCTGTTGCCTTTTTAGGTTTAAAAAGCAGAGGAATAAAAGTTTTATACCCTGAACGTACATTTGCTACGGCAGATCATAACACCCCAACAATTAACCAGCATTTGCCGGTTGCAGATCCGCTTTCGGCTAACCAGTTAAAGGCATTAGAGTCTAACTCTAATGAATATGGTATCAGCCACTGGGGACTAGGCCATCAAAAAAATGGTATCGTACACGTTGTAGGTCCTGAGTATGGAATCACACAACCTGGTGCTACTATTGTTTGTGGCGATTCACATACATCTACGCATGGTGCTTTTGGTGCTATCGCTTTTGGCATTGGTACTTCTGAAGTAGAAATGGTACTTTCTACACAGTGCATTATGCAGCCAAAACCTAAAAAAATGCGCATCAATGTTAATGGTAAATTAGGTGTAGGTGTTACGCCTAAAGATGTTGCATTGTTCATCATCTCTCAGCTTACAACTTCTGGCGCAACCGGATATTTTGTTGAATATGCTGGTGATGTTTTTGAAAACATGACTATGGAAGGCCGTATGACGGTTTGTAACCTAAGTATTGAAATGGGCGCCCGTGGCGGTATGATCGCTCCTGATGAAACTACTATCAATTACGTAAAAGGTCGTGAGTTTAGCCCTAAAGGCGAAGCGTGGGATAGAGCATTAGCGTATTACAAAACGTTAAAAACTGATGCCGATGCTGTTTTTGATAAAGAATTGACTTTCGACGGTTCTTCAATTGAGCCAATGATCACATATGGTACAAACCCTGGAATGGGAATGGGAATTTCTCATGATATCCCTGACGCTGCTCACGCAGAAGGTGGTGCTGCAACCTATGCTAAATCATTAGGTTATATGGGCTTCTCTGAAGGCGAATCTATGATCGGTAAGAAAATAGATTTCGTTTTTGTTGGTAGCTGTACCAATGGACGTATCGAAGATTTCAGAGCATTTACTTCTATCGTAAAAGGCAGACATAAAGCTGACGATGTAACCGTTTGGTTGGTTCCGGGTTCTCATATTGTTGAGGCTCAAATCAAAGAAGAAGGCTTACTGGATATTTTAACCGAAGCTGGCTTTGAATTACGCCAACCTGGTTGTTCTGCATGTTTAGCTATGAACGACGATAAGATACCTGCTGGAAAATATGCGGTAAGTACCTCGAACAGAAATTTTGAAGGAAGACAAGGTCCTGGTTCAAGAACCATGTTAGCCAGTCCGCTAGTTGCTGCAGCTGCAGCTGTTACCGGCGTGGTTACAGACCCAAGAACATTAATTGAAGAACTTGTCTAAACACACTTAAAAGATTAAAATGGCCTACGATAAATTTAATATACTAAAAAGCACCGCGGTTCCACTTCCAATAGAAAATGTGGATACCGATCAGTTAATTCCTGCACGCTTTTTAAAAGCTACAGAACGCGTTGGGTTTGGCGACAACCTTTTCCGCGACTGGAGATATAACCCAGATAATACACCAAAAAAAGACTTTGTATTAAACAACCCTGTTTACAGTGGTAAAATACTTGTTGGTGGTAAAAACTTTGGTTCAGGCTCATCAAGAGAGCATGCTGCCTGGGCGGTTTATGATTATGGATTCAGATGTGTAGTATCAAGCTTTTTTGCTGATATCTTCAGAAACAACTGCCTAAACATTGGTGTATTACCAGTTCAGGTTAGTCCCGAGTTTTCTGAAAAGATCTTTGCTGCAATTTTTGCTGATCCTAATACAGAACTGGAAGTAAACTTACCKGAACAAACCATTACGCTTTTAGCAACAGGTGAAAAAGAGAAATTCGAAATCAGTTCGTATAAAAAAGACAATATGCTGAATGGTTTTGATGACATCGACTACCTGCAAAGCATAAAACCGGAAATCGAAGAGTTTGCGTTGCAGCTTCCTCTTTAAGAAATTACCCGTCATCCTGAGCTATTGCCTGTCGTGAGACTAAGCATTAAAAAAAGTAATGATGACAAATAATCGTCATGCTATAGCACACCTATAGCACCCCTCGTCATCTCGACGATGACGGATAATTAGTATAAAAAAAGTAAGACCCGATACATGGAAAGAAGGAAAATAGAGATAATGGATACTACACTCCGCGATGGAGAACAAACATCGGGTGTGTCTTTTTCCATTTCAGAAAAGTTAACCATAGCCCAGTTATTATTGGAAGAACTCCATGTTGACCGGGCTGAAATTGCTTCTGCACGTGTATCTGACGGAGAGTTTCAGGCAGTAAAAGCAGTTTTAAATTGGGCGGAAGCAAACGGATATGCAGATCGTATAGAAGTATTATCTTTTGTAGACAACGGTGTTTCTATCGACTGGATGTTAAAAGCAGGTGTTAAAGTTCAGAACCTGCTCACCAAAGGTTCTCTAAACCATTTAACGCACCAGCTTAAAAAAACACCAGAACAACATTTTGCAGAAATTAAGCATGTTATTGATCTGGCAATTGCCAACAACATCGCCACCAATGTTTATTTAGAAGATTGGAGTAATGGCATGCGTAACTCTCCKGAGTATGTGCTTCAATATTTAGATTTTCTGACTACACAGCCCATAAAAAGAATATTATTACCGGATACACTGGGCATTTTAACACCTGGCGAAACCTTTAAATTTATTACTGAGCTTAAATCAAAATATCCGGATACCCATTTCGATTTCCACGCACATAACGATTATGACCTTGGTACAGCCAATGTTTTAGAATCTGTAAAAGCTGGAATAAGTGGTTTGCATTTAACAGTAAACGGGATGGGCGAAAGAGCAGGAAATGCAGCAATGGCTAGTGCTATTGCCGTAATTAATGATTTTGCGCCTGAGGTTGAAGTACAACTTAGAGAATCTTCGATTTATAAAGTTAGCAAGCTGGTTGAAACATTTTCGGGTGTTAGGATCCCTTCGAACAAACCGATTGTTGGCGATAATGTATTTACCCAAACAGCCGGAATTCATGCTGATGGGGACAATAAAAATAACCTGTACTTTAACGATCTCCTACCTGAACGTTTCGGCAGAAAACGCAGTTATGCATTAGGAAAAACTTCCGGCAAAGCCAATATTGAAAAAAACCTGCAAGAATTAGGCTTAAAACTAAACGATGCCGACCTGAAGAAAGTTACTCAAAGAGTTATTGAATTAGGCGACAAAAAAGAAACCGTAACCAAAGAAGATCTTCCTTACATCATTTCGGACGTGTTGGACAGCAGCCTTTATGAAGAAAAGGTTATTGTAGAATCGTATGTATTGATGAATGCAATGGGCTTACGTCCATCTGCTACTATCTCTGTAGTAATTGAAGGGGAAAAGTTCGAAGAGAATGCGCAAGGCGATGGTCAGTTTGATGCGTTTATGAATGCATTAACAAGGGTTTATGCAAAAAAAGAAAGGAGCTTACCAAAGCTGATTGATTATGCTGTAAGGATAGCGCCCGGAAGTAATTCTGACGCTTTATGTGAAACAATTATTACCTGGGAAACCGAACAGAAAGTATTTATAACCAGAGGCCTTGATTCAGATCAGACAGTGTGTGCGATTAAAGCTACCCAGAAAATGTTGAACATTATTTAAAGGTAAATTAGCATCACAAATCAAAACTGGTTATAATTAAAGAAATATTAAAAAACACAACTAAAAATATATGAAACTTAATATCGCTCTTTTAGCGGGAGACGGAATTGGACCTGAGGTTATTGATCAGGCAGTTAAAGTATCAAATGCCGTAGCACAAAAATTTAATCACGAAATTGTATGGACTTCTGCCCTAACCGGCACTGCTGCAATTGATGCTGTTGGCGAACCTTACCCAGATGCAACACACGATATCTGTATGGCAGCTGATGCTGTTTTGTTTGGCGCTATTGGTCATCCACGTTACGACAATGATCCAAAAGCTACCGTTCGTCCGGAACAAGGACTTCTAAAAATGCGTAAAAAACTGGGCTTATTTGCAAACGTACGCCCAACATTTACTTTCCCATCTTTAATCGATAACTCTCCATTAAAAAGAGAGCGTATAGAAGGTACAGATCTTATTATCCTTCGTGAGTTAACAGGTGGTATTTATTTTGGCGAAAGAGGTAGAAAAGACGATGGTAACACAGCTTTCGATACTTGTACCTATACCAGAGTAGAGGTTCAGCGCCTTGCTAAATTAGGCTTTGAAATGGCGATGGCCCGTGGTAAAAGACTTTGCTGCGTAGATAAAGCAAACGTATTGGAAACATCACGTTTGTGGAGAGAAACCGTACAGGACATGGAAAAAGATTTTCCTGAGGTTACGGTAAGCTACGAATTTGTTGATGCAGTTGCGATGCGTTTGGTGCAATGGCCAAATTCATATGATGTATTGATCACAGAAAACCTATTTGGTGATATTTTAACTGACGAAGCATCTGTAATTTCTGGCTCTATGGGTCTTATGCCATCTGCTTCAATTGGTGTTCATACGTCTTTATTTGAGCCAATTCACGGTTCTTACCCTCAGGCTGCCGGTAAAGACATTGCCAATCCTTTGGCAACCGTATTGTCTGCCGCAATGATGTTTGAAGATGCTTTCGGATTAAAAGAAGAAGCAGAATTGATCAGATCAGTAGTAAACAAATCTCTTGCAGAAGGAATTGTAACTGAAGACCTATCTGGAAAAAATAAAGCATACAAAACCAGCGAAGTTGGTGATTGGTTGGCTAAAAACATATAACAGCTAACCACTTTTTCCTTATCAATTAATTAAAACACTCGTCATCCTGAATTTATTTCAGGATCCCGCAAATCGCATTCGCAACTTCTAAAGGGGGATCCTGAAATAAATTCAGGATGACGAGCGTTAAATGCTATAGCCCCTTATATATTTCAGAACATGACAGAGAATCCTGTTAAATTAGACTCAAAGGCTGCGTCACAGCGGTTAGCAGATGTTGTAAAACATACCCCACTCATTTACAATTCCAAGTTATCTGAAAAATACGACTGCGAAATATATCTGAAACGTGAGGACCTCCAAATCGTGCGATCGTACAAATTACGCGGTGCTTACAATATGATCAGTCAGCTAACGCCAGAAGAATTGAGCAGAGGGGTTGTTTGCGCAAGTGCTGGTAATCATGCTCAGGGGGTTGCTTTCTCTTGCGATAAGCTGGGTACAAAAGGTGTAATTTTTATGCCTGAAATTACGCCTAGACAAAAAGTAAAACAAACAGAAATGTTTGGGAACGGCAGCGTAGAGCTTGTTTTAGTTGGAGATACTTTTGATGATTGCCTTATGGAGGCGCTGGCCTATACTAAGGAGCACAACATGACTTTTATTCCACCGTTTGATAATTACAGCATTATTGAAGGTCAGGGTACTGTTGGTGTAGAGATATTCGAAGATCTGCCGGGCGTTGAGGTGGTAATTATGCCAATCGGCGGTGGTGGTCTTGCTGCAGGTGTAGGAAGCTATTTAAAAAACGAAAATCCAAATATACAGTTGATAGGTGTTGAGCCTGAAGGCGCCCCGTCTATGTTAAAAGCATTTGAGCATGGTGGCCCCATAACATTACCTGAAATAAACCGTTTTGTTGATGGAGCGTCGGTAAAGCGTGTAGGTAACTTAACTTACGACCTTTGCACAAAGGTGCTAGACAATATGTTACTGGTTGCAGAAGGAAAGATTTGCACCACCATATTAAAACTTTATAATGAGGATGCTATTGTTGTAGAACCTGCAGGTGCATTATCTGTTGCTATTCTGGATGCTTGCAAGGATAAAATAAAAGGAAAAACTGTAGTTTGTGTGGTGAGCGGTGGCAATAACGACATCGAGCGCATGCAGGAAATTAAAGAGAAATCTTTACTTTATGAAGGACTTAAACATTACTTCATTGTCCGTTTTCCGCAAAGGCCAGGAGCACTTAAGCTTTTTGTGAACAATGTGCTTGGTCCGCATGATGACATTACCCGCTTTGAATTCATTAAAAAAACCAATAAGGAAAATGGCCCTGCTTTGGTTGGWATTGAGCTTACAGATCGCACAGATTATGATGCTTTGGTGCAAAGAATGAAGGAATTTAAGTTTGAAATTATAGAGCTTAACAACGACAAAACACTATTTGAATATTTGGTTTAATTCGGCAGTAAATAACAATATTCTGCATAACATTTTAATTACAGAATAAGCAAACACAGTGCTTTAATTTTTATGGCAATAAATTTGCTTGATTAATTTCAAAACACACAAATCACATGAAAAAGCTATTATTTTTAATCCTATGTACCACCACGCTAGGCTTGGTGTCGTGCAAAAAAGACACCATTATAAATGAAACGCCGAACAGGACTTTCATTTATACGATCCAGCCAAACTCCTGGACTTTAAATTCGGCTAAGGACACGTACACAACTATTTTAGATATCAATGAAATTGATGGGGTAACAATGGATGATGAGGGTATTTTGATTTACATAACAGATCCAAATAACCCCAATGTTCAACGTCAATTGCCTTTTGTATATAATCTGGATACATATAGCTATGAATTTAAAACAGGAGAGATTAAAATCCACATTCAAAGTCCTGATGCCCAAGACACTGAACCTTTTGCCCCAACAAAACCAATTACAGCAAAAGTGATTATCATTCCTTCAACTTTCCAACCGTAAACACAGTCGGAATAGCTTCAGGATAAAGATTAAAAATCAATTATATTCTAAAAACCAGCCCTTATCAAGCGCTGGTTTTTTCGTATCAAAAAAGTTACCATCCACATATACTAGCGCCTTAATTAAGTTCAAACTATATTATCTATATTAGAGATAACAACCAAATAATAAACGACTTCTAGAACTTTAGAAGATATTTAATGGCCTAAATCATCCCGATATGCCTAAATATTACTTTAAAAGACTTGAGTACCTGAACGCGCTCATACCAAAAAGAATCATTGATCCATTTAAGGGATCAACTGAAAATTCTAATGCCATTAGGCGACACCCGCCTACGCCCCAAGAAATTTTAAGAACTCATCCCATGCCGTAATATTTTAACGACTCTCACCGTCGTGCAATTCATTTAATCTAGCCATCCCCTATTAAAATGAACACAAACGTTAACGCTTCCTCCACCCCTAGTAAGATTGCGATGCTAAAAGGTTTTATTGACAATAATAAAACCCTGACAACAATCTTATTCTTAATTTCTATAAGCTTATTGGTTTATTTTCCTGTGCTTTCGCATAAATTCCAGATGCGTTGGGACGACCAATGGGTTGTAGTTAATGCCTACACAGAAGATGGCTTAACACGAAGCAACTTATGGGCAATACTGACCGAGTTTTACAATGGTCAATACGCTCCGGCGAATCAGCTGTCTTACACATTACTTTATTCTGCATTTGGATATAATCCCTTCTGGTTCCATCTCCTAGGAGTTATTATACATATAAGTAATGTAATTCTGGTTTATCTTTTTATCAAAAAGCTTCTAAACCTTTCTAAAGGCTTTAAAACAGAATCTGTAACCCGKATCGCATTTCTTACCGCCATAATCATGGCAGTACATCCATTTCTTGTGGAATCTGTCGCCTGGTTATCCGCCTCTAAAATTCTCATTTATAGCTTCTTCTATTTAATCGCTATTCACATTTACCTAAACTACCTCGTTTCTAAAAAGATAGGCCATTATTTATTGGTCGTTTTGTTTTTCATTTTGTCATTTGCCGGGAAGGAACAGGCAGTTACTCTTCCGGTTTGTCTTTTATTAATAGATTATGCGGTAAAAAGAGATTTCAGAAGCAAATGGCTATGGTTTGAGAAGCTACCTTTATTTATTATTGCTTTCATTTTTGGATATATTACCTTACTTTCTCAAAGTGCAGACAAGGCCGGTTTGCTCTCCGAGGCGCCACGCTACCCATTTTACCAGAACATCATATTTGCCAGCTATTCTGTTACCGAATACCTTGTAAAATGTCTAATCCCAGTTAAATTAAGCTACTTATATGTGTTTCCAAATGCCATAGGCAGAGAAGTTCCCATGCGTTTCTGGATGTACCCGGCAATGCTATTAATTATATGTGTTTCGTTTTGGGGTTTCTGGAAAAAGCATTGGGTCTTTTTTGGAATCAGTTTTTTCATTGTCCATCTTGGGGTTTGTCTGCATGTCATCCCGATTTCCAGATTCGCGATAGTTGCCGACAGGTACGTATACGTAGCCTCAATAGGGATCTTTTTCCTTATGGCCTACTTCGTGGATAAGGCCCTAAACAATTTAAAATACAAAAACTTAACAATTATGCTCACTTTCTTGTATGTGCTCTCCATAGGCATTTATGCCCATCAACATAGTAAGATCTGGCATGACAGTGACAAGCTAAAACAAGAGCTGAAAGAGTTGCTTAAAAAAAGAAATGACTTCCAGAAACACAAGGCTAACAAATGAAACTAACTTTTATTAACATAGATTTCGTCATCCTTATTCCACCTTTAATCAGGGTCGAATTATTTCTGTTGCAACATTGGTGACCCCGTTGCGGGGTCTTATAAATGCAATCGAATCATTAAAAATTAACCTAATTATAATTTGTTAAAATTAAAAAACATGAAAAAAACACTTAAAATAGTAGGAGTTCTGGCTGTTGTGATCACATTGGTTTGTAATCTCCAATATGCATTCTTTGATTATGACGTAACAAACAACTCAGGAGCAGCGAATGCTGCATGGACCGATGCGAACGGTACTATGTATTGCGGAACCACAGGCAATACAAGTTACAGAACGGGTACATGGGTTTGGCAAAATGACAATTACTACAAAGTTGTTGAAGGCTGGTATGGTTACGACTATGGTTATTATGAATTTTTCCCAAACAATTCGGGAACTCAATGCGGTATAGGATACAATCCTTACAGACCTCATAATAACTATCATGATGTTACCAATATCGTACCTAGCTGGCCTGAATACTAAATTTAAAATCCGCCACCTTAAACAGGTGGCGGATTATTCAATATTTACTCAAAATCAAATATCTCATCAATGAAGTACTATCTACTTTTCCCTTTATTAATTCTACTTATTTCATGCTCACAGGAGAAAAAGAAAGAGAAATTCGATTTCCCTGTAACGAAGATTAAGATCAACCCTGCAGAGAACAAAAAAGCCTTCATTGAGGATATTGCTGATAGTGTTTATTATGTAACCCTAGAAGCCGAAAAGGACTTTTCTATTAAACATATTTCAAACTTTTTTGTAACAGATAGTCTTATCATTATCGCCGACCGATCGCAAAGTACTATTTTTCTTTTCGATCAAAATGGTAAGCCTAAAATCAAGATAAATCACGTGGGTGATAAACCTGACGAGTATGCGAATTTAACAGACATATTTTATGATGAATACAGCCATCGGATAGAACTTTTAGATCTGAGCTTAAACAAAATTTTTAGGTATGATCTTGATGGAAAACCGGCAGGTGTTCTGGATATTGTAGGCTCCAGGTACTTCGGTTTAACATTTGCAAAAACCAAAGATGTCTATGTAAGTGAGATTCTTAACAATAATAAGGATTTAAGAAGGCTTAGGCTTTATAAGGAAGGAGATGGAATGCTTACCTACCATTCTCAGGAACTTTTCTTCCCTCGCCTAATTAAAGAGCGGGATCTGGGTTTTCCCCATCAGTTTGATATCTACAAGGATTCCGTTTACTATTACCCGCTACTTGACGATAAAATCTATACCGTTGGCATTGATCAGGTAAAACCCGTATATCAAATCGAGGTTCCCGAAGAAAATAAAATAGGATTCGATATTAATTCTGCTAAACCGGCAAAAGATCATTTTGACTACTGGAAAAAAATGGAATCAGCTAAAATAATGTACGACAATAACTCGCTTTTTGTTACCGATAAATGGGTCTCTTTCAGATATAATTTTGGCTCAAGAACTGATCCTAGAAATGCCTTTTTTTCGAAGAAGGCAGGTAAAACACTTCAATTTGTTGAATTAAATAGTAAAAAGGATCCCAACTTCCGTTCAGGTAATAAAATTGCAGGCAAACTTGGTGACTACTTTATAACAATGGTGCCTTTTGAAAATGCAACAAAATCTCAGACAAAATCAGGTGAAGATAAGGATATTGTCTTTAAACTGATGTATTTTAGATTGAAGGAGTTATAACATCAAAATGTATTACTGAATCGCACACTAAAGAATGGTAACCTTTCCAAGATATTGACTGTTACTTCTATTTTTCCGATCTTCTGATACAAAAGCCAGGTAAACATGAACCTCCCGGCCGGAAAAATTCTTTGTCAGTGTAAATGTCCCTTTCTTAAATAACCTCTTAGTGGCCGAAGTATCAAATTCAGCCACTCCATTTTCTATGTCATACACTAAAAACATTGCCCTGTCATCATAAACATACCTGCCTCCATCCCAGCTAAAAGTTAAAGTATTAGTGCTTTCTGAAACTGCGCCTGCTGTTATAGCCGGATCAAGTTTACCAAAACTTACTAAAGCTAATGCGGGCTCAATCACAAAGCTTGGGTATTCACCCCTAACTGCATTTTTAGATATGTAAGACTTGGCCGCAACAAAACCTTCAAATTTAGGGGCATAATCCTTAAAGCCAACCCTTAAAAAATCGGTAAGCGGCTTCAACCAAAACTGAACATCTGCAAACTTCTCTCTATTTGCCAATTCGGCTGGGGATGGGGGTC
>NZ_JBFTNT010000045.1:0-25014 GCF_056397585.1 Pedobacter sp. 05L430
GGTATTGCAGGTGGAGCGATCTGGCCATTGATTTATGGCTACCTTAAGGATTATGCACATATGCATTTCCAGCTTGCCTTCTTTGTGAGTGTGCTACCTTGTTATTTATATATATGGTTCTTTGCCGTATACGGACATAAGATTAAATCTTAAGAATAAAGTATAAAGAAGAAAAAGGCTGTCCGAAAAGATAGCCTTTTTTTTGTGTTTATTCATTTATGACAATGGAAATAGGCTGTTTTTTGAACAAAATGAATGAGGCAAATAGGTGCCTTGTTCAGGTTAAAAGGATTATTTTTAAAAAAAATGTAAAAAATTAGGGTTTTACATTTGATTAAAATTCTAGTTATGCTTATTTCCTTGTTACGAAAGAAGCTCAATGATATATCTATATCCAGAAAACTATATTTTACCATTGGTATAATCACTTTTTTGGTTATAGTAGAGTTGTGCACTTTATGGTTCTCAATTACGACACTGTCAGCAGTTAGATCTTACGTCGGTGGGGAAGGACTATGGTCCAAATCGCAGAAGAATGCTATTCTGAACCTCAGGGAGTATGGCTACACTTATGATGAAAAGAATTATCACGCTTTTAAAGAATTTCTAAAGGTTCCTTTTGGTGATAAAATTGCCAGAATAGAAATGGGAAAGGCAAATCCTGATCTGGAGGCAGTAAGAGCGGGTTTTTTGCAAGGCAGAAATCATCCAGCCGATATTGATAATATGATTGGCCTCACCAAGAGATTTAGTAAGGTGTATTACTTGAATAAAGCCTTTGTTGCATGGCAAAAAGCTGAGCCGGTTTTAGATGAGCTTCTTACGATTGGTGAGGAACTTCATGCGTTGATTACGGCTCCAAAGATAGATAAGGAAAAGATAAAGATTTTGCTAAACGAAATTGAAAGACTTAATACTGAGCTTACCATTTTAGAAGATGGGTTTTCTTATACACTTGGAGAAGGCGCAAGATGGTTAGAAAGTATGGTGCTTAAATTGGTTCTGGCGCTTTCGATAACCATTGGTACAACTAGCATTGTTATTGCCATATCTATAAACAAAAGTATTAAAAAAGGCCTGGATGTTATCGTAGAGGGTGCCGAACTTGTAAAGAAAGGGCAACTTGACACCCGCGTAAAGATTTTTGCAAATGATGAAATTGGAAGGGTAGCTAATGCATTTAATGAAATGATTGAGACCTTGGAACATAAAGTAGCAGAATCAAAGGTTACGGAAGCTAAACTTGTAACTGAGCGGCATAGAGCTCAATCTTCTGAGAAAGCCAAGCACGTTTTCCTTGTAAATATGAGCCATGAAATAAGGACTCCTATGAACGGTATTCAAGGGTTTGCGAGCTATATTAGAGAGTCCCTGGTTGATAAAGAACATCTTGAGGCAATTGAGATGATTATAAAATCTGCCGATCATTTAATGAGGATATTAAATGACATTTTGGATTTTTCCGGGCTTGGTAATGAGGATGTTGATTTTATTAAACAACCGTTAAAAGTTAGGGATGTAATTAAAGATGCTTGTCTTTATGTGGAATCTAATGCCAAGTTTAAGAAAATTGGTTTAAGCTATTCTATAGGAACAAGAGTACCAAATATTTTTATTGGGGATTCTATCCGGCTCTCTCAAATTTTTGTGAACCTGGTATCCAATGCCATAAAATTTACAGAAAAAGGCGAGGTGGTTATTTCTGCAGATCTTATAGAAGAAACCAAGGAGAATGTGATTATTGAGTTCAGGATTAAAGATACAGGGATTGGAATCCCAATCGAAAAGCAACAGAAAATATTTGAGTTGTTTGAGCAGGGTACAAGTGGAACTTCACGTAAGTTTGGGGGGGTTGGTTTAGGATTGAGTATGGTTAAACGACTGGTTGAACTACAGAATGGAAAAATATTCTTGGAAAGTACCCCGGGAGACGGGTCTGTGTTTTATTTCAGAATGCCTTTTGTGAAAATAAATGATCGTGAAAAGGATAACCATATTCCTGCCGGACCTGATACTGGAGAAGAGCCTGGAAGGGGAATCAAAGTGCTGATTGTTGAAGATAATCCAATTAATCAGCTTTTGGTTATCAAGGTATTGCAAAAGAGAGGATACGAAACCACAATTGCTCAAAATGGGAAAATAGGTATAGAAAAATATAAGAGCGAGGATTTTGATATTATTTTAATGGATCTGCAAATGCCGGAAATGGACGGATATGAGGCCACTAAATACATACGCCGGATGGGCGCAGAAAAAGCAGGTATTCCAATTGTGGCTATGACGGCCCATACCATACAGGGAGAGCTCGAGAAGTGCCTGGCAATTGGAATGAATGACTATGTTTCTAAACCTTTTAGTTCGGATGAACTAAATTTAAAGATTCAGCATCTTGTTGGAAGTAAGCATAAAGATGAAAAGTCTGTACTAAAGTAACTCTAAAACCTGTGCAGTTGAATTCTTAGTATCTACCTTTTTTATGATGTGCGAGATGAGGCCAGTTTCATCAATAAGGAAAGTAGTTCTATGGGTTCCCATATATTTCTTTCCATACATATTTTTTTCGCCCCAAACACCGTAAGCTTCAACAATTTTTTGATCAGTATCAGCAAGGAGTGTAAATGGCAAGCTGTGTTTTGTAACAAATTTTTGGTGTGATTTTTCGTCATCAACACTTACGCCCAATACTACAATTCCTTTGGCTGTTAGTCCCTGATAATTGTCTCTGAAATCACACGCTTCTGCAGTACAACCTGGGGTGTCATCTTTAGGATAAAAGTAGAGTACTACTTTTTTTCCGATAAATTGTGATAAGGAAACATTGTTGCCATCTTGGTCTTTCGCAGTAAAATTCGGGGCCTTTTGGCCTTCTTTTAATTCACTCATAATGCTATTTATAAAAAGAAATTGAATAATTTTTGATGTTGTCTTTCATATCTGAAACAATCACCTCCAGCATATGTTTGCCCGGAGGCGTAGTGTCATCAAATGTATGCCATAAAGAAGCTGTTTTGGTGTCAAACTCCATTAATACCCATCTTCCGTCAATATAGCCATTAAAGCTCTTAATTCCGGATAAGTTATCTCTGATTTTGAATGACATTTTACTTATTCCAGCCATGCTTTTCCCATCTGATATATTTAAGGGGATTATGCTTGGTGGAATAGTGTCTATGGCTATAAAGAAGCTTCCAAAGGTGCGTGGTTTGGCTTTTACATATCCATTTTCATAATATCCGCCTTGTGACGATCTTGAAGTACTTACGATAAGGGCCTTTTCTTTGTACTTGTTAATTGAACTGTCTGCTTTAATCCATATTTCAAATCCCGAATGCAATGGAGTTAAAGGGTTATGAATCTGATGTATATTCGAGAATGCATTTGTTAACGGTTTTGGTAAGGTCTTGTATATAAGGTTAAGATCATTATAGAGCGTGCCCTTTGGAAGGATTACCTTTACATCTGGGTTGTTAAATTCATTGAGCGTAGCATATGAATAATGAGTACCTGCAGAGGGCTCAGGGCTGTTTATTATAGCTTTTTCATCGGCCTGCACATTGAATGACAGAACACTTTTATTGCCCGTTGCGTCTGATATAATATACTTTACCTGATGTAGCTTGCCGTCAGTGAATTCTACCCGGCCATTATTTATCAGATTGCTGTAGATATTTAAAGGATTGCCTGGATCAACAAAACTTTTCTGAATATTTCTTTTAGTGTTTATAAACGTTGGATAATCTATATGCGAGTTGATTCCCCTGCTATTATCAAACTGAAATTTTTCAAGAGCCGAAGTATAAATAGGTTTGCCATCTATCTCGAGCTGAATAGAATAAACACCATTTGTTCCCGAAGCACCGTTGTGTTTGTCGGTGGCAACAATACCAAAGCCAACCTCACCGCTTAAATTGATTGTGGTTACTTTGTTAAGGTGGTAATTGCCGGGGGCTCCACTAATCTGAAAGTATTGTTTAGGTGTAAATTCGTTAAATGGTTTCTTATTTAAACGATAAACATACATGGAATAAAGCACAGGGGGGATGTTGTCTGGTATTTCTAGACCAAATAGCTGCGGATTGATTGTAGCTTCTGTTTTAGTGTCTCTGATCTCAAAATGAAGGTGAGGGCCACCCGAGCTTCCTGTATTGCCAGAATAAGCAATAACATCTCCCTTGTGCACTGGTATAAGCAGTGAGTTAGGAAAGGAGTCGACTTCATAACTCTTCTTTTGATATTGAATGGTTTTTACTTGTTGTGCTATTTTAGGGCTAAAGCGTTGAAGATGGCCATAAACAGAAGTGTAACCATTTGGATGATTAATGTAAAGGGCAAGGCCGAAGCCGCTGTTCTGTACCCGAAGCCTGGAGATATATCCATCTGCAATGGCATATACGGGGTAGCCTTCTCGTTGATTGGTCCGATAGTCCATGCCAGAATGAAAGTGGTTAGCCCTTAATTCTCCAAATGAGCCGGCCAGAGCCGGTGGTGTAATGTCTAGAGGAGCCCTGAAATCCACTAGTGGGTATTTGTTGCCGCTGAATACTTGTTGTCCTTTTAAGCATACTACTGAAAGAGCAACAAGTATTAGTGTTAAGTTCAGTTTAATCATCAATGCTATTTTATATCGAAATTAAGTAGTTGCTGACCCGCTAACCACGCCTCTAATTTATCACCTGGCAGAACTTTACCAACGCCTTCCGGCGTACCGGTAAAAATAAGATCACCTTTTTTTAATGTAATGTATTTAGATACAAAGGCAATTATTCTCTCAAACGGGAAGAGCATATTTTTAGTATTGCCAATTTGCCTGGTCTCATTGTTGATTTTTAGCTCGAAGTCGAGGTCATATATGTTTGTGAATTGGGTTTTAGGAACAAAAGTACTTATGACAGCAGAATTGTCGAAAGCTTTGGCTAACTCCCAGGGTAAACCTTTCTCTTTATGTAGCGTCTGGATATCTCGCGCAGTAAAATCTATGCCGAGGCCCATTTCCTCATAATAATTGGGAGCGAACTTTTCAGAAATATGTTTGCCTTCTTTACAAATTTTCAAAACCACTTCAAGTTCGTAGTGTATGTCTGAAGAAAAATCTGGTATATAAAAAGGTTTGTTGTCTTTTAATACTGCGGTATCTGGTTTTAGAAATATAACCGGATTTTCCGGCGTTGGGTTATTTAGCTCTTTAATATGCGCGGCGTAATTACGGCCTATAGCGATTACCTTCATTTGTATTATGTTTTGTGAATAACACTAACCGCTGCTAAATTATACATTCTATACAGACGAAACAATTAGGAAGATTGATTAAATGTTGACTATAAAACTGAAATGCGTTTTACTACTGTTTCAGACCCTGCTACTATTTTTAAAAAATAGATACCTGGATTTAAACGATTGGGGATAGTATAGCTTTTGGTTTGTTCCCCAGAGGAAATGCGCTCATTTGAAAGCGTTACAACTTCATTGCCCAGCAAATCCATAATTTTAACAGAAAGATTTGACTCACGATCAAGTCTTAGCATTAAATTTACCTGATCGTCAACAGGATTAGGATAAACTTTTAAAACAGTAAGGATTTTATCTTGTTTAGTTTGAGTGGTTGGAACAACTTTTGCATTAGAGATCACATCATTATATTGTATAAATCCTAAGTTGTATTTGGGCTTGTACGTTGGTATGTTGACCTTGATTTGTGGTGTTTTGTTAATTCTCTTTGCCCTGGCACTGTTTATTGTACTGTCAGACTTTTGCGCAAAAACATTAACGCTGCCAAAGACACCCATGCAAATTATGCAGGAGATATGAAAGAGAAGCGCTATTCTGTGTTTCTTGCTCATGTTTGGTATTGCCAAAAATATAAATAATAAAACAAAAAAATCAATCATTTTGTTCAATAAAAAAATATTTAACAATATTTAACAAGTATTAACGTTTGGAGACCCTAAAGTTGTGGCGTAAATACCACATGTTGGGGTTCAAAAAAATCAGAAAACAATGCATTTACATAAGAATTACTGTAATTTTACCCACCAAAACAAAATAAGATAAGTGTCGAGTCAAAAGAATTTAAGTGCGCTCACCGCAGGAGGTTTACTTGTAAGTTTAGGGATCGTATACGGTGATATTGGAACTTCTCCTCTCTATACCTTAAAAGCCATTTTTAATTCAGTGGTTAATGGTGGGCAAAATGTTGATGTAAATCTTGTGCTTGGTGCTTTGTCTTGTATCATATGGACTTTAACCTTGCAGACTACTGTAAAGTATGTTGTTATTACATTAAAAGCGGATAATAAGGGTGAGGGTGGTATTTTTTCTTTATACTCCCTTGTTCGTAAAAATGCAAAGTGGCTTGTTATTCCTGCAATCATAGGTGGTTGTGCTTTGTTGGCTGATGGTATCATTACGCCAAGTATAACAGTTACCTCTGCTGTTGAAGGCTTGCAATTGAAATTTCCTTCTGTATCGGTAATTCCTATAGTTCTTGCTATCATTACTGCATTGTTTGTAATACAACAATTCGGGACTGATTTGGTAGGAAAGCTATTTGGTCCAGTTATGTTTCTGTGGTTTAGCACACTTGGATTATTAGGTCTTCTTTATGTTGTGCAGGATTTAAGTATTCTAAGAGCATTAAATCCATATTACGCTTATGAACTGTTGGTGAATAATCCGATGGCTTTATTAATATTAGGAGGGGTGTTTTTATGTACTACAGGAGCCGAGGCATTGTATTCAGACATGGGGCATTGCGGAAGAAAAAACATTCGCGTTAGTTGGGTTTTTGTAAAAACAACCTTGATTTTTAATTACCTTGGACAAGGTGTTTGGGTGTTGCAACATGGCAATTACAACACCACTTTGAATCCCTTCTTTGAAATAGTACCATCCGAATATCTGTTGTTTATGGTTGCACTTGCAACTTGCGCAGCGGTGATTGCCAGTCAGGCGATGATTACTGGTTCTTTTACTTTAATATCTGAAGCAGTAAGGTTAAATCTTTGGCCAAAAGTTAGAATCAATTATCCAAGTAATCAAAAGGGACAGATTTATGTTCCTTCTATTAACTGGATTCTTTGGGCGGGCTGTATCGGAATTGTATTGATATTTAAAAGCTCAGGGGCAATGGAAGGCGCTTATGGTTTGGCTATAAACCTAACCTTTCTTTCTACTACGATATTGATTGCAGCTTATATGAAGCGTAAAAAGGTTCCGATATATGTAATTGGAACTTTTTTAGTAATTTATATTTTACTCGAACTTACCTTCCTGATAGGAAATATGGCGAAGTTTTTCCATGGAGGTTGGGTAACGGTATTGATTGGATCTGCGTTGTTTACTGTAATGTGGAGTTGGTATGTTGCCAGGAAGATAAAAAACCGGTTTGTTAAATATGTTGAAATAGAGGATTATTTTGAGATAATAAGTGAACTAAGTAGTGATATTTCCGTTCCAAAATATTCTTCCCAATTGGTATACCTTACCAGTGCCAATTTTAAAACAGAAATAGAATCAAAGATTATTTACTCAATTATCCAGAAAGAACCCAAGCGAGCTGATGTTTATTGGCTCGTGCATGTTGACGTTGTTGATGAACCATTTACCCGGGATTATAAAGTAGAATTCCTGATTCCGGGAAAGCTTATCCGTATTGATTTTAAGCTCGGATTTAGGGTGGAACAAAGAGTTAATCTTTTATACCGAAAAGTGATTGAAGATCTGGTGAAAAATGGTGAGGTTGATATTACAAGCCAGTATACGTCTTTAAATAAACATAAGATTGCTGGTGACTTTAGATTTGTACTCTTAGAAAAACATCTATCTAAGTTTTCTAAACTGAGTTTCTATGAGCGCTCAATAATGGACTACTACTTTGTGTTGAAGCGTTTGAGCTTATCCGAAGAGCGAAGTTTTGGCCTTGACTCAAGTTACGTGGATGTAGAGAAAGTTCCATTAATCTTTGTAACTCCTGATGATATAGAGCTTAACAGGCTTCCGGTTTAATTGCACAAAAAAGGCTCCGGGGAGGAGCCTCTATTGTCGGCCTTCCAACCAGACAATTATAGGGATAATTAGGAGGGCAATTTAAATGGTAATCAAGTCCTTGAATACCATTTGTTTTTTACAATTATAAATGTAGAGATATATTCTCAAATTGTGGAATTATTTTTAATAAATATTTTTTTATTTTGAAAATATTGTATCGTTGGGCAATATTTTCTACAGTTTAAGAGAGTAAGGGTATTAAAAAAGGCTGCAATTGCAGCCTTTTTTATTTATATGTTGTTTTCTTTAAGTCTGAGTTTGCTGTGCTTAAAGCCATATAAGAAATAGACAAATAGACCGACAATCAACCAGATCCCGAATCCTATCCAATTGGATATACCCAATTCACACATCATATAGAGACAACTTATTAAGCCCAAAACAGGAATAAGAGAAAGATTTTTAGTAATGCAGTAGTAAATAATTACGAGGCAGATAAAAAAGAAAATCCACATAGGGATTTTGTGTTTAAAGAGTTTCCACCCACTTTCATACTTCTTTTCCAGGGCTAGCTGTGAATTGTTTATGAACTGCTCATACTGTTTGGAGGATAGCTGATTTAAATACGCTTCTGAATCTGTGTTCTTCTCAATAAGATTAGCTTTAGTTTGAGCAATTGCTATTTCTTTTTTAACTATGCCGAGCTCATTTTCATTTAAAGCGGTAATAAAACTTACAGGATCATATATTCTTGGGGTATTGAAAATAAACGAGATAGTTTCTTTTTTGTAAAAGCTAAAACCAAAAAATAATGTACCGATGAATAAGAGAGGAACAATGAATTTAGAATTCATATATGGAATTCTGAATTTCCCTCTTTGAATATCTGGCTTGTTTTGTAAAACAAGAACTCCCGCACATACCAGCACAAATGCAAACAATGTACCAATAGAGCAAAGATCTGTTACAATGGTAAGGTTCATGAAAAGTGAAGGAATTGCCACCACAAAGCCCACTACGATGGTAGCAAAAGATGGGGTGTGGTATTTAGGGTGGATCTTTGAAAATGATTTCGGAAGCAGGCCATCGCGGCTCATGCTCATCCATATTCTTGGCTGACCCATTTGAAACACCAAAAGTACGCTTGCCATAGCAAATACTGCGCTTACGGCTATTATTCCACTCATTAGCTTCAAATCTATCTGGTCAAAGACAAATGCAAGTGGGTCGCCAACGGCAAGTAATTTGAAGTTAACGATCCCTGTAAGCACAAGTGCAATTGCTACATATAGAATTGTACAAATGATAATCGCCCACATCATTCCCCTTGGTAAGTCTCTTTGGGGATTTCTGCATTCCTCGGCAGTCGTAGAAATGGCGTCAAAGCCTATGTATGCAAAAAAAACTGCTGATACTCCCTTTAATACTCCTGATACTCCATTGGGAGCAAAGGGATCCCAATTACCAGTGTCAACATAAAAAACACCTACTGCAAGTACTAGTAAAATAACTGCTAGTTTTACAATAACCATTGCATTACTTGCATTTCTAGATTCTTTCATTCCTCTGTATACCAGCCAGGTAATAAAAATGATAATACCCAGAGCGGGTAAGTCCGCTACAAGATGAAAGCCCCCAATTTGTGGGGCTGTTATCCAGGCATTGTTTGCTATTCTTGTTGCGTCATCCAGATTTGCGTAGTTTTTTCCTGCGTTCACAAGTGCTTCAGCATGTGCATGACCATTATATGCGGTCAGATAGTCCATTGTAGTCCAATCAGGCAGGTGAATGCCATTTATGCCAAATGCAGGTATTCGTATGGAGGAGAGGAGTCCGGTAAAATAATCGGACCAGGATATAGCAACAGTTATGTTTCCAATAGCATACTCCATAATGAGCGACCATCCAATGATCCAGGCTACCAGTTCACCAAACGCAACATATGAATAGGTATATGCGCTTCCAGATACAGGAACCATTGAGGCAAATTCTGCATATGCAAAAGCAGCAAAACTACAAGCAATGGCAGTAAATATAAAAAGGAATATTACCGCAGGGCCACCGTCGGCACTTGCTTTGCCAATTGTACTGAAAATGCCCGCCCCAATTATAGCGGCGATACCGAAAGCCGTTAAATCCCGTACACCAAGTGTTTTATGGAGCGAAGCTCCGTGATCACCATAGCCYTTTTCTGCATCTTCCAATATTTTGGCTATTGACTTTTTTCTGAAAAGTTTTTCAAACATACATTAGTGGTTAGGTTCGGTTTTGATATTCAAACTTAGATATTATGTGGTAAACTTAGCCTAATTTATGCAATTCATCTTTTACAAATGATGCCAGCTCCTCAATGTAGTTTAAGCTGAAATCAAATTTAATTCCCGCAGTTTCGTAAATTTCATTGATGGGTTTGGTATATCCTAATGATAGTGCTGCAAGGTATTGCTCCAATGCTTGTTCAGGATTTTCCTTGTAATTTTTCCAGATCGCTATTGCTCCTAATTGTGCAATAGCATATTCAATATAATAAAAAGGGACTTCGAAAAGATGCAGTTGTTTTTGCCAAATATTCCCGAACTCTTGTTCCAGGCCATCCCAGCTAGCAAATCCGCTACCAAAACGTGTATATATTTGCTTAAAGGCTTCCTCTCTGTCAGCGGCATTATGACCAGAATTGGTATAGATCCAATGTTGGAACTGATCTATAACAGCAACCCATGGCAAAGTTTTTAGCACATCGGCAAGCTGCTCTTTTTTTGCCCTGATGAGATCCTCTTCATTATCAAAATAGATGTTCCAGTTATCCATTGAAATGAGTTCCATGCTCATTGAAGCAAGTTCTGCGACCTCCGAAGGACAGTGTTTAAAGTCATTTAATTCCAGATTTGCAGTAAGGAAGGTATGTATGGCATGGCCGCCTTCATGGACCATAGTAGTTAGGTCTCTTAGCGAATTGGCAGAGTTCATGAAAATAAAAGGTGCGCCGGTTTCTGCAAGAGGATAGTTATAACCACCTGGTGCTTTTCCTTTTCTGCTTTCTACATCAAAAAGGTTGTTAGCTTTCATAATGGAAAGCATCTGGCCCAATTTAGGGTTAATGGCATTAAAGCAGTCGATACTTTTATCAATTAACTCTTTTCCATTTTTAAATGGTTTTAAAGCTGGTTTTCCAGTGGGGCTTACCTCCATATCCCATGGCTTTAATTCATCAATTCCAAGTAGTTCAGCTCTTTTTTCCGCCTGTTCCTTTAGGATGGGAACAATTTGCTTTTCAATAGCTTCATGAAAATGGTAACAATCCTGCGGCGTATAATCAAAACGGCCAAGCGCCTGGAACATATAATCTCGATAGTTCTCGAAACCAGCATTTACTGCTACCTGATGGCGCATAACTATCAACTCATCAAACAAAATGTTTAATTCATCCTTATTTACGAGGCGACGTTGTTGTATGGTTTCCCATGCCTGTTGTCTTACACTTCTATCCGTATCTTTAACAAAGTTGGCTGCTTGTTCCAGTGTATATTCCTTGTCGTTGATCATCACGCTCATTGCCCCGGTTATTGCCTGATACTTTTGCTGAGTTACCTGAAGTTTAGTTAAGAGTTCTACATTTTCTTCGCGATAAATCTCTAAAGCTTTTCTGATTGCTCTGATGTAGACAAAATATTTATCATGGTCCAGTTCATCAATAAACGGACTATCGTTAAATTTTTGGTTAAGCTGATTCGCTATTGGCGAAATTTTAGGTTCAATTTCGGTAGCAAAATATTGGAAATCTTTTACTAAGGTCTCATTACCAGTATCACAGCTCATTTTAATATATCGCCATGCAAAATCCTCTTCAAGAGCAGCTTCTAATTCACTTTTGTCCTTTAACCATTGTTCTAAATCATTTACATTGTCTATTGGACGAGCCAATAGCTCATTAAGTATGGGTTCAAGATTGTCCCATTTCATTTCCAGATTTTGAGGGATATAGATTCTTTTCTTTTTAGGTATGGTAAGGTTAATCATAATTAGAAATTAAAATTGGTTCTTAAGAAGGCATCAATTAAAAAACAAATGGCAAATATCACTGAAGCAAAACCATTTGTGGTGGCGAATGCTTTATTTACTTTACTGATGTCGTTAGGTTTTACGAGTAAGTGCTGATAAGTTAGCATAAAGCAAAAGAATGCTACGCCTACATAATAAACCCAGCTGAATGTAGTAAACATTACCGGTAGGATTACGCAAAGTGCGGAAAAGACATGCAATACTACCGAAAGATTTAAGGCATTTTTGATTCCCATTGCTGCCGGGATAGAATGTAGTTTTTCATTTCTGTCAAAATCTTCATCCTGTAAAGCATATATGATATCAAATCCACTAACCCAAAACAATACGGCAAATGAATAAAGAACAGGAACAATGTTGAATACCCCTGTTACTGCAATGTAGGCGCCAATGGGAGCAAGTGAAAGCCCCAGGCCCAATACCATATGGCACAATGCTGTAAATCTTTTTGTGTAACTGTAAAATAGTACTACAAAGAGGGCCACAGGCGAAAGATAAAAGCAAAGGCTGTTAATGAAGGCGGTAGTGGTAATAAAAAGAACGCAGTTAATAATTACGAATATTAATGCTTCATTAGCAGATATTTTACCTGCAGGAATGTCCCTCATTTGAGTGCGGGGATTTTTTGCATCTATGTTTCTGTCGAGGTACCTATTAAAGGCCATGGCTGCATTTCGAGCAAAAACCATGCACAGTAATACCAATGCCAGCAATAGCCAGTTAAATGGATTTGGAGTAGTAGTTACCCCAAGAAAAAAGCCTATCAGTGCAAAAGGCAAAGCAAAAATAGAGTGGGCAAATAATACCAGTGAAAAATACTTTTTCATTAACTTTTATTAAAAATCTTCTTTAGGGGTTAAAATGGGCATTACAAAATCTAGGTTAACCTGATCGATAAAATCTAAAACCTGATCTCTACCGGTGCTTTTCTCTGCAGAAGTTACAAAGTATGGGGGGATTTCTTCAAACCATCCTTTTAGTGCTTTTTTAAATGCCGAAACATTCTGATCGGTCTTTACCGCGCTTTGTTTATCTGCTTTGGTAAACACAAGTGCAAAAGGAATTTGGATCTCTCCCATCCAGCAGCAAAATTCAAGATCTATTTTTTGTGGTTCAAGCCTGCTATCTATTAATACAAAAACACATTGTAAGCTCTCACGCTTTGTGATGTAATTTCGTATAAATTTTTCCCAATTCTCGCGACTGCTTTTAGATACTTTGGCGTAGCCATAACCTGGTAAATCGACAATATACCACTTCTCATTAATCAGGAAATGGTTTATTAATTGGGTTTTACCTGGCCTTTGTGAGGTTTTTGCTAATCCATGTTGATTAACAAGCATGTTGATTAACGAGGATTTTCCAACGTTTGAACGTCCAATAAATGCATACTCTGGCATATTGGCAACAGGCAGCGCTGAAACCTTTGTATTACTACAAATAAATGTTGCTGATTTTATAATCATTTGACAAAGGTAGAAAATTAGTTTTCAACAATACTTATCTTTGCTGCGTACCATGAACGAAAACATCACACCATACCAATCTGAAACGGCAACAAAGAAGGAACAAGTTGCCAGCATGTTTAATAATATATCAGGAACTTATGATTTTTTAAATCACTTTATGTCCTTAGGTATTGATATTATATGGCGTAAAAAGGCAATAAGGGAACTTAAGTCTATCAAACCACGCATCATGCTTGATGTGGCAACTGGTACAGGTGACTTTGCTTTTGAGGCAATAAAAATTTTAGCACCTGAGAAAATAATTGGAGTAGATATTTCTGAAGGCATGCTTGATGTTGCGCGTAAGAAAATTCAGGATAGAAATTTACAGCACGTTTTTTCTGTTCAGACAGGGGATTCGGAAGGATTACACTTTGGCGATGATCATTTTGATGCAATAACTGTAGCTTTTGGTGTAAGGAATTACGAAAATCTCGAGAAAGGACTTGCAGATATGTACAGGGTTTTGAAACCAGGAGGTAAAATTGTTATACTGGAGTTTTCTAAACCCAGAAAATTTCCGATTAAACAGGGGTATAATTTTTACTTTAAACATGTGACACCAATGCTGGGTAAGCTATTTTCTAAAGACAATAGAGCTTACTGCTATTTGCCGGAATCTGTAGCAGCATTTCCGGATGGCGAGGAGTTTACACGTTTAATGAATAAGGTTGGTTTTACAAACACCAGGGATAGACGCCTTACGTTTGGTATAAGTGCAATTTATACTGGGACCAAATGAAAATAAAATCAGGCTTACTTATTTTATGCTTATTCGCATGTGTGTCAGCCAGAGCCCAAAATTGGGGAGGTGGGGTAGATGATTCCAATCTCCATTTCGGATTTACATTTCAGTATCTTTCATCAGAGTATAAGATTCTAAAGAGACCGGATTGGAGAGAATTTAAAAATATACTTCCCGAAGATTTGGATCCGCCTAAATTAACCGGAATATCCTCTGATTCCTCTCCGGGCTTTGGAATTGGATTTGTCGTAAATAAACGACTGATCGAAAATGCCGATCTAAGATTTACACCAATACTGGTGTTTAATGATAGGGTGTTAACTTTTCACCATGACGAACTTAAAGATAACGTTGAACGGAAGATATCCTCAACGCTAGTGGAGTTCCCACTTGGAATAAAGCTGAAATCAGATAGGAGGAATAATTTTAGAGCTTATATGATCGGAGGAGCTAAATATTCAATGGATATTTCTTCAAAGAAAAAGACAAATAATGCGAATATAACTGACCCCGGAGAGAAGATGGTAAATAATGTACGGAACTATCTCTCATATGAAGCCGGATTGGGTTTCGACCTCTATTTCGAATATTTTAAAATGTCGCCAGAGATTAAATTATCCTACTCCTTCAACAGTGTTTTAAAGGATGAACCTAATCGCTATTCTTATCCAATTGATAAATTAATGCTGCGTCATGTGACATTCAGTTTATTTTTTGAGTAATGCTACTGCTAAAAAAATTATAGCTTTGCTTAATAATCAATAAAATCAGGGATGTCAAAAATTGCATTAATTACAGGAGCAACTTCAGGTATTGGGGCTGCTTGTGCGCATTTGTTTGCGGCTCAAGGTTATAACTTAATTTTACTAGGCAGAAGAGAACAGCTTTTAACAGAGGTATCTAAACATCTGGAAGATAAATATGCCGTTGAAGTTAAAAAGATAGTTGCAGATGTAAGGGATAATGAAGATTTATCTTATCGTTTAGAAACTTTACCACAACAATGGAAGAAAGTAGATGTATTAATTAATAACGCCGGCTTAAGTCAGGGGCTTGATCCAATAGATAAAGGTAATATTGATGATTGGGACACTATGATCGACACTAATGTTAAAGGTTTGCTATATACAACACGTATAGTTTCTAACTGGATGATTGCCCGGAAATCTGGTCATATTATAAATATTGGCTCTATCGCGGGTAAAGAAGTTTACCCTAACGGAAATGTATATTGTGCCACTAAACATGCAGTAGATGCTTTAAATAAAAGTATGAGAATCGACTTGTTGCCCCATGGCATAAAAGTTACCGCTATTAATCCCGGAATGGTTGAAACGGAATTCTCTAAGGTTCGGTTTAAAGGAGATGAGGGTAGAGCAAAAAAGGTTTATGATGGATTGGAACCTCTTGTCGCAAAGGATATAGCTGAAGCAATATGGTTTGTAGTGAGCAGACCTGCTCATGTAAATATAAATGACATGTTGATAATGCCAACAGCACAGGCAACAGGTACTATAATTAATAGAAAATAGAATACTAACAGAAAATCATATGATAGCTAATACAATAGATCAGGAAATAAAACAGGCAATGCTTGCAAAAGACCAGGCAAGGCTTAGAGGTTTAAGGGCAATAAAGGCAGCTTTGTTATTGGCGAAAACTGAGAAGGGATCATCAGAGGAAATTACCGAAGAAGCTGAACTTAAGATTTTACAAAGATTAATTAAACAGCGTAAAGAGTCGGCTGATATTTATAAACAACAAGGCAGAGAAGATTTGAGTACTGTAGAAGAAGAAGAAATTGAGGTAATCAGCAATTTTATGCCTAAACAACTAGACAGAGCTGAAATTGAAGCGGTGATTTCACAAATTATTAAGAACTCCGGTGCGAATTCTGTAAAGGAGATGGGTAAGGTAATGGGGTTAGCCAATAAGGAACTGGCAGGTAAAGCCGATGGTAAGTTAATTGCAGAGATTGTAAAAACACAATTGGCATAAATTGTGTTGCATTAAGCACATTAAGCCTTTTTCTTAAAATAATGTTTTAAAATTACATTAATTTAATTTTAGTCTACTAACTTAGTAGCATACCTTACAAAATATTCAATATGAGATACGAAGTAATAGAAGAAGATGGGTTTAAATATATAGAAGCTGGAAAAGGTGAGACCCTGGTATTACTTCATGGTTTGATGGGAGAACTAAGCAATTGGGAGGATGTGATTGATCATTTTAAAGAAAATTATCATGTCATTGTGCCAATTTTGCCCATTTATGAGCTCCCAATACTCACACTCGGGGTAAAAAGTTTATCTAAATACATTCACAGATTTATAAAATTCAAAAAACTCGGGCAGGTTGTTTTGATAGGGAATTCACTTGGTGGCCATGTTGGTCTTGTGTTTACAGTTTCTCATCAGGAACATGTAAAGGCACTTGTATTGACCGGCAGTTCTGGATTATATGAAAATGCTTTTGGAGGATCATTCCCAAGAAGAGAGAGTTACGATTACATTAAGGAAAAAGTAGAATTTACTTTCTTCGATCCGGCAACCGCAACAAAAGAACTGGTTGATGAAGTTTATAAAAGTGTTAACGATCGTTCAAGAGTAATTAGAATTCTGGCATTGGCAAAATCTGCTATTCGTCATAATATGTCTAAAGACCTTTCCCGTATAACTATACCTGTTTCTTTAATCTGGGGTAAGCAAGATAAAGTAACACCACCGGAAGTTGCAGAAGAATTTCATCAACTTTTGCCGAATTCAGAATTGAATTGGGTAGATTTATGTGGCCATGCACCAATGATGGAGCGACCAGAGGTTTTTAATGATTATCTTGATAAGTTTTTAAATAGAATTTTACTTAAATAATGTTTGCATCTGAACTCATATCTAATTCAATACCACCGCTAAAGACGTCTGATTCGGTTCAGAAAGCTTTGGACAGAATGGCTGAGTTCAAATTATATCATTTACCAATTGTTAACGAAACCCAGTTTCTTGGATTAGTTGCTGAGGAAGAGTTAATTGAAGTTAGAGATGTTCAACAGCCTATTGGTAGTTTATCACTTTCCATCTTAAATCCATTTGTATTTGAAGATGTTCACGTTTATGACATCATAAGGTTGTTTAATCAGCTACACTTATCGGTAGTTCCGGTATTGGATTATAAAAAGAATTATTTAGGCCTGATATCAATAAACAGTCTTTTAGAGTACACCTCAAATATCTTTGCGGTAAAGGAATACGGCGGTATAATTGTTTTGGAAATAAGTAATAGGAACAATTCGTTGTCACATATGGCGCAGATTGTTGAAGCAGATAATGCTCAGATCCTCTCATCTTATGTGCAATCCTTCCCAGATTCTACCAGATTAGAAGTTACTTTGAAAATTAATAAAACTGACCTTTCAGGAATAATAGCTTCTTTTGAACGCTACGATTACCAGGTGAAGGCAGTATTTAACAGTACYATATCTGACAATGGTACAGAAGATAGATTTAATTCATTTATGAATTATTTAAATGTATAACCAGGGTTTATACAGATTCCATAACCGCAAAATGAAAATACATTAATGAAGATTGCAATTTACGGTAGAGAGTTCAATAATAGTGTATTGCCTTATGTGCAGGAAGTATTTAATGTTCTCGACAGTTATAAAAGCCCGATTCTGGTTTACGATAAATACCTTGATTTTGTAAAAGATAAAATCAAATTACCAGCCAATATGCAGGTTTTTACCTGTCACGACGATCTTCTGGGAGAAACAGATGTATTGTTGAGCTTAGGTGGTGATGGAACGCTGTTGGATACCTTATCATTAATCCGCGACTCAGGAATTCCTGTAATAGGAATTAATTTTGGCCGTTTGGGTTTTCTGGCAAGTATTAATAAAGATGAAATAAAGAAAGCCTTTGAGGCACTGCACAACCGAGAATTTACCTTGGATAAAAGGAGTTTGTTGAGCCTAACTTCTAAGCATGGATTGTTTGGTGATGAAAACTTTGCATTGAATGACATTACGATTCACAGAAGAGATAACTCGGCCATGATGATTATTCACGCTTATATGAACAATGAGTTCGTTAACTCTTATTGGGCAGATGGATTAATCATTGCTACACCAACAGGTTCCACAGCTTATTCATTGAGCTGCGGTGGTCCGATTATTTATCCAAGTTCACAAAACTTTGTTATTACGCCAATTGCACCTCATAATTTGAATGTAAGACCGGTGATTATTCCTGACGATGTGTCGTTAACTTTTGAAATTGAGGCAAGAAGCTCCAAATTTTTAGTTTCCTGTGATTCAAGAACAGAAACAGTGGACAAGTCTGTCAAAATAATACTGAATAAAGCCAGCTTTCATGTAAATTTAATCAGGCTTAATAACGAAACCTATTTAACAACTTTAAGGAATAAATTGCTTTGGGGCATAGATACCCGGAATTATTAGAATGGATAAGAAACAACTTGTTTATTTTCTTGCAATGTTTCTTTGTGGAATCAGTGCAAAAGCCCAGGTTTTTGAGGTGGGTGCAGTTGCTGGTGGAGCAGGTTATTTAGGAGATTTGAATCAAAACAAGCCGCTAAAAATAAGTGGAATCTCGGCAGGAGCTTTTGTGAAAGTAAATATAGATCCATATTGGGCAGTTGGGCTCCATTATACATATGGAAAGATAAAGGCGGATGATACAAAATCGGATAATGAACATTTCAGAAATAGGGGACTTAACTTCAGCACCGCATTAAATGAGGTGAGTCTGCAGGTAGACTTCAATTTTTTTGAATACTTTGCGGGAGGAGGCACCAAAAGATTCTCGCCATATATTTTTACAGGAATTGGAGGAGTATTGTATAATCCTACCGCCAGATACTCAGGTGTTGTGGGATTGGAAGATAAAAAATATAATTTGAGAGATTATCACACAGAAGGACAGAATGTATCTTACAGAAATTATGCACTAACGGTTCCTTATGGAGTAGGAGTAAAAGTAAAATTGAAAGAAAACTGGGGGTTATTTAGTCAGATCGGTTATAGAACAGCATATACTGATTATCTTGATGATGTTAGTGGCTTATATCCAAATATTGCGCATTGGAATAACGAGCCAAATGGAGATATAAGTAAACTGCTTTCAAACCCTTCAAATCCTACTTCTACTGATTTTCAATACACTCAAAGAGGAGATTTTAGAAAAAGAGATACATATATGTTTGTAGGTATTGGCATATCTTATACCTTTGTGTCCCAAAAATGTTATACATTTTAGGCATATTTGCAGGAAATTAATGGGATTTAAAGAACAAATCGACGTAACACGCTTACCAGAGCACATCGCCATCATCATGGATGGAAATGGGCGATGGGCAAAAAATCAGGGTAAATTCAGACACTTCGGTCATGAAAGTGGTGTGCTGTCTGTAAAAGATATTGTAGAGGGTTGCGCTGATATAGGAATAAAATATTTAACTGTTTACGCCTTTTCGACAGAAAACTGGAACAGGCCTATTGAAGAAGTTAATGCCTTGATGGAGTTGTTGATATCAACAATCAATCAGGAAACGGCTACTCTTAACAAAAATAACATCCGGTTAAATGCAATAGGTGACATTGCGTCGTTACCCCAAARATGTATTGATGACTTACGCAGTGCTATGGAAAAGACAGCGAAAAATACCCGTTGTACTTTAACATTGGCATTAAGCTATAGTGCTAAATGGGAGATCATTGATGCCGCTAAGAAACTGGCACAGAAGGTTAAAGACCAGAAATTAAATATTGAAGACATTAATGAAGAAAATTTTGCAGCTGAGTTAACAACAGTAAACATCCCTGATCCTGAACTCATGATCAGAACAAGCGGCGAGCATAGAGTGAGTAATTTTCTGTTATGGCAAATGGCTTATACGGAACTTTATTTTACTGAAACACTATGGCCCGACTTCAGGCGAGAAGACCTTTTTGAGGCTATTGTAGACTATCAAAAACGCGAACGCCGCTTTGGTAAAATTAGTGAACAATTGAACTAATTTTACTTTTAACACTTTTTAACATGTGTTTAAATTAACTTAGCATCGATTTTTAGATTGTAAATGAAAAGAATATATCAACTCATATTATTGTTATTGATTGGTTTACCAACAATGGCACAGATTACCCGACCGTCCAATACTGCACCACCTACCCTTAAAGTTAAGGGCCTGGACTTGGATTATTTTAATCCAAAAGAGTACATAATTGGAGGTACTACCCTTACCGGAACTCATTTCATTGACAAGGATGTAATCATTACTTTATCTAAATTGATAAAGGGAGAACGTATTGTATTGCCAGGTGAGGCAACAGCCAATGCAATTAAGACCTTGTGGGCTCAAGGCTTATTTGATGATGTGCAGTTAGATATTGCTAAAATTGTAGAGGACACTGTTTATTTTGACATTGAGGTGGTTGAACGACCGCGTTTAAGTTCATTTGAAATTAATGGCGTGAGTAAGTCCCAAAAGACTGACATCATGGAGAAATTAAATGAGAAAAGCGGAAAATCTATTATCAATGATAATTTATACAATTCAACAACTGCAACAATAAAGAAGTTCCTTTTAGGTAAGGGCTACTTTTTTACAACAGTAGAGTATAAAACAAAACCTGATCCAAGCTTGGAGAATGGAATGATTCTGCAGGTGTTTGTCGATAAGGGTCGAAAAGTAAAAGTTCATGAGATAAACTTTACCGGAAATAAGGATTTTTCATCTGCTAAACTGCGTAAGTTTTTAAAGAAAACAAAGCAACAGGCATTCTATAAAGTATTTGGCTCCGGAAAATTCAACAAGGAAAAATACGATGAAGATAAAGTAACGCTTATTGCCAAGATGCAGGATAAAGGCTATCGTGACGCTGTTATTCTTAAGGATAGTATTTTCCAGTATAGTGATAAAGCAATTGGTATCAATATCGATGTGTATGAAGGTCCTAAATATTACTTTGGTGATATTACCTGGGCAGGGAATGCTAAGTATACAACTGAGATCCTGGAAAAGACCTTTGGCATTGAAAAAGGAGAGGTGTTTAGTGAAGAAAAGCTTGAAAAGAAATTAAGAGGTAGTGCAAATGGGGATGATGTTTCAAGTATTTATCTTAACGATGGTTATTTGACTTTTAATGTTGATCCTGTACAAACCAAAATTCACGGTGATACTGTAGATGTTGAAATGCGTATTTATGAAGGACCTCAGTATACCAATAATCGTATTACTTTAAAAGGAAATACCATAACAAATGATAGGGTAGTATTAAGGGAGATTCGTACAAAGCCAGGAGAAAAATTCTCTAAGGATTTATTGATCCGTACTGTTCGTGAGATTGGTCAATTGGGTAACTTTGATGAATCTAAAACGGTTCCAACTCCTAAACCGAATCCGGCTGATGGTACAGTAGATATCGAATATGCTGTTGAAGAAAAACCTTCTGATCAGATTGAGTTATCTGGTGGTTTTGGTGGTGGTAACATTATTGGAACATTAGGACTTACCTTTAACAACTTCTCATTAAAAAACATATTTAATCTGGATGCTTACAAACCTCTGCCTAAAGGTGATGGTCAGAAATTAAGTCTTCGTGGACAAACAAATGGTAAGTATTATCAATCTTACAGTTTCTCTTTCTCTGAGCCTTGGCTTGGTGGTAAGAAACCAATCAGTTTTGGCGTAAGTGCATTTACATCATTACAATCAAATGGTTTGAAGGCTGCTGATAGCAGGTTCCAAAAGATTCGTTTAAATGGTGTGACTGTTAGTTTGGGTAGAAGGCTGAATTTCCCTGATAACTATTTCCAGCTAACACATGCTATTAATGTTCAGCAATATATCTTAAATAACTACCCAGGATATTTGTTTAGTACAGGAACTTCTTACAACCTTAACTTAACTCAAGAGTTAAGCAGGGACTCAAGAAATCATCAGATTTTCCCAACAGAGGGTTCGTACTTTAAGTTCACTATTCAGGCAACTCCTCCATACTCTCTTTTAAATAACATTAATTATGCAACGGCATCTGATAAACAACGTTATAAGTTTACAGAGTATCACAAATGGAAATTTGAGTCTCAGTGGTTCCAAAGATTGGCCGGCAAATTTGTTGTGATGGCACAAGCTCAGTTTGGTTTCTTAGGAACGTATAACTCGGCAGTTGGAGAATCGGCGTTCGAACGTTTTAAATTGGGGGGTGATGGTATGCAGGGATTTGATTTCTTGCAAGGTTCAGAAGTAATTAAGATGCGTGGATATGCAAATAATGCAGTAATTCCACAAGGATCTGATGCAACTATTGCGCAAAATTCAGGAAGTCCTATATTTACTAAATATGTTATGGAATTAAGATATCCAGTGATTGCAAGTCAACAAGCAACTGCGTTTATTGTAGCATTTGCCGAAGGTGGTAATACCTGGAACAAGTTTGGAGATTTTAATCCTTTTAACATTAGAAGGACTGCAGGTGTTGGTGCTAGAATATTTTTACC
Source organism: Pedobacter sp. 05L430 (assembly GCF_056397585.1). Taxonomy (NCBI): domain Bacteria; kingdom Pseudomonadati; phylum Bacteroidota; class Sphingobacteriia; order Sphingobacteriales; family Sphingobacteriaceae; genus Pedobacter; species Pedobacter sp. 05L430. Next base: position 22,821 of record NZ_JBFTNT010000045.1, read on the forward strand.
GATATTTGGAATGTTGGGAATTGATTATGGGCATGCCTTTGATAAAATTCCAGGAATTGTTGATGGTGGAAAACAAAATTTCACCTTCAGTATTGCACAACAGTTGGGAGGACTTTAATTAATTAATGCTTTTAGAAATGAAAAAATACTTTTTAATTTGCTTTTTGCTCTTTACCGGCTTTGGAGCATTTGCACAAAAGTTTGCTTACGTAGATACTGAATATATACTTAAACATTTACCTGAGTATAAATCTGCGCTGGATCAAATGAATGTGTTGTCTCAGCAATGGCAAGAGAAGGTTGATGCTAACTTTACTGAGATAGATAAGATGTATAAGGCTTACCAGGCAGATCAGGTATTGTTAACTGAAGATATGCGCAAAAGAAGAGAGAATGAAATCATTGAAAAGGAAAAAGCGGCTAAAGATTTTCAGCGCAAGATATTTGGTCCGGATGGAGATCTTTTCCAAACCCGTTCAAAATTGTTGAGTCCTATTCAGGATAAGGTTACAAAAGCCATTTCTGAAATAGCGAAAGTTAAACTCCTTGATTTCATATTTGATAAGAGTAGTGAAGCCACAATGATGATATACGCAAGCAGTACTTATGATGTAAGTAACGACGTTATTGTAAGATTGGGTTTCAAACCTGGAACGATGCTGAAATAAACACACAAATAGATAAATTAAAAACAATTATTAAGAAAAATAAAGATGAGAAAGTTAATGAACGCATTTTTTGTAACAGCTGGCTTATTGTTCACTGTCAACATCGCAAATGCACAACAAAAATTGGCACACTTGAATTCAGCGGCTATTATTGAAGCAATGCCTGAAGTTAAAACTGCCAGAACCACATTGGAGGCCTTTCAAAAAACGAAAACTGCTGATATTGATAAAATGATTTCTGAATACCAGACTAAACTTAAAGCGGCTCAGGACAAAGAAAAAACTATGAGCGAAGCTAACAAAGAAACTGTTGGTAAAGAATTACAAACAATGGGAGCTGAATTGCAGGATTTAGAGAAACGTATCACTGATGCAAGAACAAAAGCTCAACAAGAATTAGAAACAAAAAATGCAGAACTTTTTAACCCTATTCAGGTAAAAGCTGATGCTGCTATTAAGGCAGTCTCAAAAGAAAAAGGTTTTACATATGTATTTGATACTGCAAACCAGGGATTAGTGTACTGGGATGGTGGCGAAGACATTACACCTCTTGTTAAAACTAAGTTAGGTATTGCTGCCACTGCAACAACTCCTGCTCCTAAAAAATAGTGAAGATCAAACCTCTGTCACAACATTCGAAAGAAAACAGTTAGTAGAGGAAAAAATATTTAAATTGCGGGATTGAGTGATAAAACTCAATCCCGTTTCTTTTTGCAATGAATACTAAGCATTCCATTGGTGTTTTTGATTCAGGTTATGGTGGTTTAACTGTTTTTAAATCAATAGCCCAAAAACTACCTCAATATAACTATATCTATTTTGGTGACAATGCCCGTTCACCTTATGGAGATCATTCATTTGATACCGTATATCAGTATACCTTAGAGTGTGTGGAATGGTTATTTGCCCAGGGATGTCAATTGGTTATTCTGGCTTGCAACACGGCCTCAGCAAAGGCTCTTCGCTCGATACAGCAGAACGTATTACCTTTTAAATATCCTAATAATAGAGTTCTTGGAGTGATCAGGCCAACGGCAGAAATAGTAGGGGAGTTTACTTCTTCGAAAACTATTGGAGTCATGGGGACTCGCGGAACAATTAATTCCGAGTCTTATCTAATAGAGATTAATAAGTTTTTTCCGGAGGTAAAGGTTCTTCAACAAAGTTGCCCAATGTGGGTGCCATTAGTAGAGAACAATGAGCATTTGGATCGCGGGGCTGACTATTTTGTAGAAAAGTACATTAATGAATTGCTGGAGAAGGACCGCAAAATAGATTGTATTCTTTTAGCCTGTACACATTATCCCTTGCTTATTCCTAAAATAAAAGAAAAGCTTCCAGCGAATGTAAGTTTATTAGGTCAGGGTGATATCGTAGCAGACAGTCTGGTGTTGTATCTGAAAAATCATCCTGAGATTGAGTCAAAGATTGCAACACAGGGTAGCAAATCATTTTTTACTTCCGGAGATGAGAAGGTATTCAACAGGCACGCCTCCATTTTTTTTGGATCTGATGTTATTTCGTAT
>NZ_JBFTNT010000046.1:0-24973 GCF_056397585.1 Pedobacter sp. 05L430
GCGCATTGTTACTTTAATGCTGAACAGAACTACACAGTATTCGCAAATTCCGGGGTCGTTAACTCAGGATCAGGTGGCTGCAAATCCAAAGCAAGCAAACGCTACAAATCTAGATAAAGCGGCAGGTAGATATCAGAACTGGACAAGGGTAGGCCTGGGACAGCAATATCGCTTTAACGATCAGTTCTCTAACACCACAAGTGTTTTTACATATTTCTACGATTTGAATCACCCACTTCCTTATGCGTATATCCGTAATACATACCAAAGTTACGGTGGCAGAACCCGCTTTGCCTACGATCCCGGCTTTAGTGTTTTACCTACTAAATTTACTGTTGGTGCTGAATTTAACAGTGGTCTAACCAAGGGAACGCAGTATGTTAACAACCAGGGTAAAGAAGGAACAATAAACGCTAATATTGATTATCGAAACACTCAGTATTCCTTATTTTATCAGTCTGAAACAGAGCTGACTGCAAAGACTACCTTAACTTTAGGTATTAGCTACAACAGTCTGAATTATGATGTTCGGGATTACTTGAAACCCAACCAGAGCGGAGTTAAAAAGTTTGATCCACAAGCAACACCACGCATAGCCCTTAGCCACACTTTCAGTGATGCGATTAGTTTACATGCAAGTGTAAGCTCAGGGTTTTCTCCGCCTTCGAGTTCCGAAATAAAGAACGTAGATGGCTCTATCAATCCGAATCTACAGGCAGAAAAGGGGCTGAATTATGAGTTTAATGCAAAGGGTAACCTCTTAAAATCTCGTCTGGAATACGATCTTGCCTTATTTAAAATGGACATGAAGGGTGAGCTTATTGCCCAATCTATTCAGCAAGGCATCACTATCTATAATAATTCAGGTAAAACCAGCCATAATGGTGTAGAACTGTCGTTATCCTATCAGTTATTTAAACCAGAAGACGATAGCCAGATTCTTAGCTTACGCCCTTTTGCAGCGATAACCTATTCAGATTTTAAATTTAAAGACTATAAGACTTTAAATGCCCAAAATGAGGTCACAGCCACTTATGATGGAAATGAATTAACCGGTATTGCGCCTTGGATGGTAAATGCAGGAATAGATCTTGAAACCAAAAGCGGATTGTATTTCTATGGAAGCTATTTTTATAGTGATAAACTACCTCTTAACGATGCGAATACAAGCTACAATCCATCTTACAATGTTGTAAATGCCAAATTAGGTTACAAGAAACAAGTAGTGAAGCATCTTGAACTAAACGTTTATGCAGGTCTGGATAATATTCTCGATAAAAACTACAGCTCAATTGTTTCATTAAATGCAGCTAGTTTTAACGGAGGACAGCCAGCATATTTTAATCCCTCGCCAAAACGAAATGGCTATGGTGGATTAAATGTAAAATACATATTCTAACAATTACTAAAATGAAAAGAATAATAACAGTATTGTTGACAGGACTCATTTTTCTTACTGCATGTAAGCAAAAGCACGACAAAGCTACAATTGGAACTTTAAGTACCCAGGGGGTAGCAGTAGGGGCTTACCTAACTCAAGATAACAAAGGTAATCCGGTTCTTTGCTGGTCAGAGCAAGATGGTGAAGATTCTCTTTATCGCTTAAAATATGCAAGTTATAACGAACAAACCAATACATTTGGCAACCCAGTTACTGTTCCCGCTTCCAGCGGGATCAGTACATCTGCCGAGAGTATGGGTAAAGTAGGTTTTAAGGCTGATGGCACCGTGATAGCAGTGTATTCAAAACGGTTTCCTAATGAAAAAAATCCTTACGCAGGTTTGATTTATTACAGTTCCTCAAGTAACAATGGTAAAACCTGGTCTGCATCGCAGTTTTTGCACTCAGATACAACGCACAATTATGGTCGCAGCTTTTTTGACATTACAACCTTAAAAAACGGAGAGCTTGCCGCTGTTTGGCTTGATGGACGTTTTGGCAAAAGTATTAAAGGTTCGGCTTTATTCTTTAACAGAACAACCAAAGGCAATGGCTTTGGTACAGATACTTGCCTCGAAAAAGGTACCTGTGAGTGCTGCAGGACAGATATTCTCACTGATAAAGCAGGGAATATTCATTTGGCTTACAGAAATATTACATTCCCAACAGGTCTTTCAGACAAACAGGTTCGGGATATGGGCTATAAACTATCTACCGACAATGGAAAAACTTTTAGTGCTGTAAAAGCCATTAGTAACGACAACTGGGAGATAGATGGTTGTCCGCATTCGGGCCCGTCACTTGCAGTTACAAAAGAGGGTGTAAATGCAGTTTGGTTTACCGCAGGGGGCGGATCGGGAATCTATAACGCATCATCAAATAAGGCACTTGATTTTGATAAACGTAGGCTAATCACAGCTCAGGGCAGGCACCCCCAGTTAATTTCACTTGCAAATGATCAACTGGTTATGGTTTGTGAAGAATTAAAAGACGAGCCGGAAGAAAAACCAATGAAAATGAACCATTCTCATGGAGGAATGACCATGAACCACGGACCTGCTGCAAATTCTAAAATAGTATTGAGAACTTTAATCCCAGGAAAAGAGGGTAGAATTACTTCAATTACTGACGGGCAGCAAGGAGATCATCACGCAGTAATTACCCGAATAAGTAACGGGGCATTGGTAGCCTGGGAAAGAGAAAAGAATGGACGGTCAGAAATCTGTTATACGCAGATACATATCGATTAATTAACTACTTGTCGACTTCTAAAATGGCTTGCTTCAGACCGCGCACAACATCATCTGAACATCCCATAGAAGCAAAATTAATGTTATGGTTCTGATCCGCCACTATCAGTAATGGCAGATTGTTAGTCTGATATGCTTTGGTAATAGAAGAGGCATCTATAAGTAGTTGAGTATAAAAGATAGGGGTCTGTTTTAACCCTTCAGCAACCTTATCTACCGTTTCATACGTGATCAGTAAAACTTCCAGATTTTCTGGATTTTTTACTGATCTAATAACCTCATTTACTTTGTTGTAATCTCCTGTTTCAAAGCAGTTTGGGTGCCAGAAAATCATTAGTATTGATTTTTTTTCAAGGCGTCAATATTCGTTTTCTTAGCCAGGGGGATCCAGATTCAATACAGACCCAACCTTCAACCTGGGGCTTGCTGGACGTAAGGATATTTTATAAGTTCATATGTTTCAGCTTCCTTTTTAAGGTCTCTTTTTTCAATGATTTTTCTAAACTGGCTGTCCGATTCCTTCTTCTTCAGCACAATTCTATATTCCTTTCCCACAAGCATGTTAACCACTTTCAGCGAGTCAACTCTGTTTCCCTGCTCATCATATACATCCTTACTTTGATCTATCATCTTATTTATTCAGAACCATTCATAGTTATGGTTCCTGAAGTAGTCGTCTGAGCAAAAGTAATTGAAGAAATACTGAGTAATAAAGAAATTGGGAGCGCTATTTTCATTATTTATCTATTTGGTACTTACAAGGTGATAAAATTTCTTAAAACACTTTCATTATCAGAATGTTCTAAATAAAAACCTTATATTATGAAATTCAAAAAAGTTGAACACACAAAAGCCTCCTTTGGATTTATAACTGGGCTTGTAGTTGGCATAGTTGTAGGTATTTTATTTATCCAAAATAAAGCTGGTACGGTCAAACAAGAACAAATGAACAAACAAACTGACCTGGTTAAGGCCGAGGAAATAGCTAATCATCTTGCCTACCTGGGGCACCAGGCAGAGCAAAGTACATTAGATTAAAGCTGTTTTTATCTACAAGTTGAGCAAAAATTTTCTTGTAGCGGGTAATAAACAATAGGGCAGTGCGTCAAAGTAGTTATAAATGGTCAGAAAATGCATTGGTATGCTATTTGCCTATATGCACAGCGTGACAAACTTTTTGTTGCAATTTATCCTACTTGTTTAACATATTTAATGAAAGTAACCTACACACAGACTCAGTCCAGGAAAATTCTTCTTGCTTTTCTGGCTATTGTAATTGTTTTGGCGATCGCTGCACTTTTTGTACGTAACTCTATATCACATAAATTAGAAAACATAGTTAAGCAGGCCAACAATGTAGACGTTGATGGCTCCAAGCCCCAGCAAATACTGCTGCTGCTCCACCAGGCAGAAGACGATTTTCAAGAGTCCTTACTTAATGTTAAAAGCAAAAAAAGTGCGGACTATAAATCCAAGCTGTCTAAAGCCTTTAACCAGATTGATACCTTATTAAAAAGAACCACAGATACGCTTCAGATAACACCTGATCAAAGCATAAAAGTGAAAGACTGGTATCGTAAAAAGCTGCAGCTTTCAGACAAGTTGTATGCTGTTAAACATAATTTTGATTCCCTGCTCACTGTATATGCCACTTTTGAAGCTGAAGGAAGTAAGGGAGAAGAAAAGCTGGTTACCAGCATCAAATCAAGCAGCAAAGTAAAAAGCAAAACAGATACCGTTCGTAAAGAAGTAATTGTTCAAAAAAAGGGGCTCTTTTCGAGATTAAAGGATGCCATTTCTAACAAAAATGACGGTTCTCCCACAGCTGTGGTTGAAATTAACCATCGCGAGCAGACCGAGAACTCGGCTCTTGCCACCCGGAAAGGGCTTAGTAGCGATAGGGCCGTATACCTGGATAAATTGCAGAAACTGCAAGAAAGAAACGTAAAGATGCTTACCATGCAGCGCGAACTGATAAGCCTGAATGATCACATTAGTACTGAACTGGAAAACATCATTAATGAGGTGAAGACACTCAACTACAATATGGCCGATGAATTTAAAACAATGGCTTTTAAAAGTTATCAGGAATCAACAGATTTATTAAACAGGCTGTATTTGGCAGCCCTTTTTCTTGTGCTGGTTTTTGCCATGCTGTTAATTATATTTATAGTAAAGCTTAACGGTTCTGAAAAACAATTGCGTAAGGAAAATGAAAGGGCAGTAACCATTGCACAGCAAAAAATGGACCTTTTACTGCACATGAGTCATGAAATAAGGAATCCGTTAACTGCTATTAAGGGGTTCTTATATATTTTCAGTCAAACAGAGTTGTCAAAACGTCAATCCGATATGTTAGATTCTATCCGATTGTCATCGGATATGCTATTGGGTACTTTGAACGACACCCTGGATGCGGCTAAAATGGAGAACAGTGAATTTAAGTTCAACACCGATCCGTTCAATCCTGATTTTATACTCAGAGGCTTAATAGAAAACATGGAATTCAGTGCCACCAAGAAAATGCTGAAACTGAAATACGAATTTAAAGGTGATAAAGAGGCTGTTTTACTCGGAGATAGTTTTAGGCTAAAACAAATTATGATTAACCTGTTAAGCAATGCGATAAAATACACCAAAGAAGGTGAGGTCTCCGTAAATGCGGTATTAACAAAAGTAAACGATAAACCCAGACTAGAGGTAGGGATAACGGATACGGGAATGGGAATAAGTGCCGATCAGCAAACTAACCTGTTCTCTAAATATTACCAAACAAATTCCTCAAAAGGCAAAACCGGTACAGGCTTGGGGCTGTATATCTGTAAGCAGTTTGTAGAGCTGCAGGGTGGTAAAATAAGCGTAAAGAGCACCGAAGGCACCGGGAGTACCTTTAGCTTCTACATTCCATATCTTGAAAACAGTAGCAATGATCAGGCAGTAGTAAATCAAACTACAGAGGATCCGCTCGCACTGTTTAATGGAATAAGTATTCTTGCGGTTGATGACAACGAATTAAATCTGAAATTCCTGAAAATGATGACGCAAAAATGGAACGTTAAATTTTATAGTGCGGCTAATGGGAAACAAGCACTGGATGTTCTTGCAAAAGAAAACATAACAGTAGTTTTAACTGATATTCAGATGCCGGAAATGAATGGATATGAGCTTCTTCAGGCGATAAAGAAGTTACCTGATCCATTGAGCAAGCTACCTGTAATTGTTATCAGCGCAAACCCGGAAGAATTTGAAATGAATAAAATCCTGAACAAAGGGTTCTCCGGTGTAGTTAGCAAACCCTTTGTCGAAGCAGGTTTAATAGCACAGATCGCTAAAGCTTTAAAGGGGTAGGACAATAAAAAAGGCAGCACGTGGACTGCCTTTTTTATTGATTAATCTTATTTAGTGTTTCCCATTATTACCACTGCCGTTGCCATGTTTCCCATTGCCTTTACCTTCACGGGATTTGCTATTGCCCTTTGCCTCACGGTATTTGTTTTTGTTACCGGCAGGTTTGGACTGTCTAATGCTCCTGCTATCTCTGATTACTCTTTGTTTTCCTTTGTAACCTTTATACTTGCTATATTCTTTAACATGCACTTTATGTGATAAATAGGGTTTGGGTGAGTTAATTACAACCTTGTAACTATTGTATAAATCGTAGTTTCTATATCTTGAGGGCAAGCTGTTATTAAACACCCAATTCCCATTATTAAGGTAAATGTATTGTTTATTAGGAACGTTGTAATAAGTGTCTATATCAGGAAGATAATAATAATCAACATGATCATAACCGGCCGGGCCCCATTGTGGCTGAGAACCTATGTTTATATTTACGCTTACCTGCGCCTGAGTGTTTATGCTGCTTAACGAAGCTACTCCGAAAACTACAGCTAAAAGTATTTTTTTCATTTTATGTGTTTTATTTGATAGCCATAGTGCAATGCTTATGCCGCAGATTATCAAAACATACAGCCAATCTGCCGGATCTGTTAATTTATCGACTGAGAGCAAGAATATATCGACAGGATCAATCAAATATTCTTTTATATTCGTTAGATATTCTTAAAACTGGAAAAATCAGATGAGAACTTCTGTCCTAACTTTGCTACTTTTATTATTCGCGTTGATTACTAACGCCCAATCCGCCTATGTAAGGTTAATCACCAACAAAGGAAATATTACGCTGGTCTTGTATGACCAAACGCCTAAGCATAGAGATATGTTTCTACAAGCCATAAAAAAAGGCCTCTATAATAACGCGCAATTTAATCGCGTCATTAAATCCTTTGTAAGCCAGGGAGGGGAGCTCGACGAAACTATTCTTGAAAGAGAAAAACTACATCCGGAAGTACCGATACAACGCTTAGCGGCAGAGATAACACCAAAATTATTTCATAAAAAAGGTGCCCTTGGAGCAGGTAGAAATGACAATCCCGAAAAGAGCTCATACCTTACCCAAATATATCTGGTCGTAGGTAAACTGCAAACAGACGAACAACTCGATGTGCTGGAAAAAAAGAAAGGTATTAAGCTCTCACCATCACAGAGAACCACTTACAAAACAATAGGGGGAACTCCTCATTTAGATAATGATTATACCGTTTTTGGTGAAATAGTTGAAGGAATGGAGGTGGCTGATGCAATAAATGGTGTAAAAACAGATAAAAATGATCTTCCATTAGAAACAGTAACCTTTAAACCGGTAGTGTTATCTAAAAAAGAAGTCTTAAAGCTTAAAAAAGTAGAATGATAAAAACAGCGCTCTTAACTACAGTACTTTTATTGTTGAACTTCCAAAAACCAACAATCGATACTGATAAAGACAGATGGAAACCCTATTATGTAGATGCTGTTCCAGCAGTTGTAGCAAGTAATTGGGTATTGYCGTTCGATGTATCCAACAGAAAAGACATAAAACAAATCAAAGTAATCAGCATATTTGGAGATCATCGGGATAGCTTCTATAAAGGACACATACATACCGCAATAGACATTAATCCTTTAAAACCTAAAACGAGTTTGATAGGTGTTTATCCAATCGCAAAAGGTGTTGTATGCTCAGTACATTTAGCAGAAAACCAGCGCACGGTAGTAGTAAAACACAAACTTGCCGATGGTAAAGTGATGTTTACTTCTTACAAGCACTTAAAAGAGGTGTATGTGAGTCAGGGCCAACAGGTAACCGAACAAACAAAGCTCGCTCGTCTATTTACAAAGCAGGAGTCGAAAAAGTATGGAGGAGATTACCATCACCTTCACCTGGAGATTCGTAAAAATTTTGACGATTATGGCTGTGCCAGCTGGTTAACTATGAATCAAAAACAGCTCGATCAACGTTTTTACAACCCATTAATCTTTTTAAAAACAAAATTAAAAAGTTAGCCCACCAGTTGGTATATTTAGTAATAGCTATTTAAATAAATCGTATGGATGCACATGAATTAAGAATTGGAAACATTGTTGGCCTTAAAGATGGAAGCTGGTTTGTTGTAACTGAGGATCATTTTAAAACCCTAAAATTTTGGGAATCATTTCATGGTTCATATCAGGGGGTTCCAATAAACGAATATTGGGCATCATCACTGGGGTTACAGGTTAAACTAAGCTCATTCATCACTTATGTAGAAGATAGCCAGGGTCAAAGTAATGAGTTCAATTTGTTAAATTCAGTTGACGATAATAATCATGAAATCTGGATTGTACAGTATAACGGGCACACTTTGAAAAGGGTAGAGTATGTTCATCAGATACAAAATCTGTTCTTTGCAATAAGTGATTACGAATTAACTTTGGCGCTATAAGTAGAGGTGGCTGTCGTGTTAACTAAACCCCAAACTGATTCAAATGGTGATTCAGGTGTTTGTAAAACATATTATTCCACTCTGTTTTTGTAAGCACACCAAAAGAATGTGACTCTTTATTATCGAAATGATCTTCGCCCAATTGCTGAGTTTTTTCAATATAGCTTATCAAGCGTGCTTTTTCAGTTTCAAACACCTTAGGATCAGTAATTAAAAATTGTGGTGCTGTAGCTCCGTTCTTGCCATAAGGTTTTTCATTCACCACCTTATTTTTGATCATCATCTTCAAAATAAACTTTAAGAAGCCATTTGGATTCTTATGGATATTATCAAACACCAATTCGTAGGTAACATTGCAATGTGCAAGCATCCGTGCAACATCCATTTTGCCCCATTCAGGTTGACTTTCAGGTGTTAGTTTGTTTATTCTTGCAATTATCTCGTCAGAAACTGATTTTGTGAAGATATTAGGTAAGGCCATTCTTAAGATTGCTAATAAAGATTAATGCCCATTGCTAGTTAGCAACAAAGCGCGATGAAGTTAATTAAAAAAACTAAAACTCCCCCCGTAATCTCGGATGTGATCTCTATAAACAGTATGGTAATGCACCTCAGCCGGAAATACTGCACCTGGCTGGCATATAAACTCTATCCATACAGATGGGCCATCAATGCGAATGTAATCACCTTTGTTAGCAAGTGAAGGACCACCAAAATATCCTATATACGTATTGTCTATTTCTGCAGCATAAGAAGCCAATAGTTTTTTGGCAGTAGCATCATCAGCAATTTGAACCCAAGCTTTCATGGCCTCAATTATCAAGGTCTTTTGGTGTTTGTTTAGCGAGCCTGCTTTTAGCCCGGCCTTTGTGGCAGGGAATTTACCATCAGCACCCGGACCTACAGATACATCGTCAAAACCGCTAGCTAATTTGGCACTTTCTAATTGCTCATCACTCAATGAAGCAAGCATACTTGTCAATAAATCGTGATTGGCTTTAAGGGGGGCATAAGTAACTCCGTTGGTAGTCCAGGTTTTGGGCTCTAAGCCAATAAAGAGAGGCGAAGCGCTAACAACCTTACCATTATCAAACGTTAAGTTAACCGCCAAATGGTGACCGCCTAACTGAAGTTGCCATTTGCCTGTAATCTCTGGCTTACCCAGAAATGCAATAATATAATTTCCCTGTGAGTATCCCTTACGGCCTGTACCCAGAAAACCATCGGCTGCTAAAATCTGCATAGCCTGGTCATATCCCTTAGAAGGTAGTGTTCCCATGGCTGCTTTAACAACTGCTTTAGCATTTTGAAGCTGTATATCTGTCAATGAGCCTAATAAAACCCCAACCCTGCATTGCAATCCACATGGAAGATTGGTCCATTTTGTGGCATTTTCCTTAGTATAACCAATTACCACTGCCCTTTGCTGATCGGTATTTAATGATTTAATAAAAGTGTTTGCCGTGCTTATAACGGTCTTAACTGATTCTGCCTTGCTGTTTTGGCTGCAAACAAATACAAACAACATACAGAATAGTGCACCCAGGTTTTTCATTTGGTTTTTTTATCCAAATTAACAAAAAAGGATGGGATACTAAAGTCCATTTGCGATCCAAATATAGAAACATTAATGATTGTAATGCCCTAAAACAGGGCAACTATCCGGATCATAAGGAAGGTGGATACAGATAAAGCCATTACTTAGAAGAGAATGAACGACATCTTCGACATGAAAGAAAGTTCCTTCGATCCTAAGTATCTTGTCCTCATCTTCCAGATCAAATGAAATTTTGAATGCCGGGTATGCACACAACAACTGGCTAATAACATTCATCGCAGCTGCAGGGTGCTTAACATTTGTTTTGAAAATTGCTACCATAATAATTTGTTTTGATATGTTATTTCTTCTTTCCAAGAATAGAAAATGGATTAAATGATATACCTATATTAAAGTAAAATACGGGATCGGGAGTGATTTTATAAACGGGGTCAGCAAATGAGTCCTCTTTTTTAAATACTCTCCCCGAGGGCGTGTATTTCATCCCACTTTTTGCCGTCAGCATAAAATGTCTCCCAATCGCATGCTCGTAGGTCAGTCCTGAATTGACATCCAATTGGCCATACTCATATTTTTGGTCGGTGCCATCCAGGTTATAAAGGTAAAATGCAGTTCTGTCCAGTTCAGAGCCGAATGAAATTCTCCCGTTACGGTTAAAAACAAATTTTCTCAGATACAAACTTCGGGGAAGCACAATGTCTGCTATCATGCCGTTGTTGAATTTGTGTTCATAGGAGAAGGTGGGGACAAATGGAGTCGGTGCGCTAGGGTCAATGCTGGCCAAAATTCCGACGGTCATTTTTGTGCGTGGATTTGCTTTCAATACCATTGTTGCCGTAAGCATTCCCCTTACTCTTTCCAAATGCTTGTCGCTACCATCCAACATCACACTTGAGCTATAAACCATCCGTTTTCCGAATAAGGATGAAAAATAGGTTAAATTCAGGGATGAAAACAGATAGTGAAGATCATTAGAAGTGGTGATGTATGATGTACCTGTATTTCCAATTTCTGCCTCTGCGGAAGTTAATCTATATCCCAGGGTTGTACCTAAAATCCAGCTCTTGCGTTTAATGAGGCTAATATTAGCACTCACCTTAACTTGTTGAAAGCGGTTTATACTATTTACGGGTAAAAGACTCCCGTCTTTTTCTGACTTGAAATTGAAGGGAGCAGTTTGGGTAAACTCAATATTTAGCGGGCGGGTTATTGCAAATTTGTCGGCAGCAAAAGTAGCCACTCTTTTAGGGAAGTTCAAACTGTCCTGCTTGCCTTTAGGGATACTATCCGTAGTCTGAGAAAAGCTATTGATTGCTAAGGCGAGTATACTCAATGTTGCCACAGTTCTTTTTATTCTGTTCATATGTTGTGTTAAAATTTCGAAAGAGATTGGGTAAATCCGGACGCAAAGGAATATATAATGCGAAGACACATTTTTGTTATTATACCAGATCCACTAAATAATATACCAGATCGCCTCAATGCCATACCAAACCTTAAACCTGAATTTGGTATATTACAGAGGTCATTTGGTATAATTTCGCAAAGTGAACTAAGACATAACCTTATCTTTGCAGCAATAGAAAATTAAATGAAAGCAGATCTGGAGCTTAAGAACACAAATCTCTTGCAGGTTATCGTTGATGATCGGTATAGGATCCTGCGTCACGCTGTACTTTTAGTGGTTAGTTTGGTTGTTATTACCTATTCTAACTGGCAAGCAGAATACTCCGGACCTTTTAATTATTTTAGATTATTAAGTGTTTATGGAGTATTAATTGCTATGTGCTACATCAACATGTATATACTGGTGCCCGTTTACTTTTTTAAGGGCAGGTACGTGTTGTATCTAATTCTTTTTTCCCTCCTGGTATTTCTCAGCCTTACTTTCATATCTGGTTTATTTCAAGTGTATCTAGACTCAGCGGGAATGCAGTTAGGACATGGCTATAAAGAAGATGATCATGGTTTTTTTGAGGGCTTTTTTATAACAGTGTCGATTATCCTGATTACCACCATGATTAAATTATTTCAACGCTGGACAAAAGATAATGAGCGAATTGCCGAGTTGAATAATATAACCCTAAGGATGGAACTCAATGAGCTAAGAAATCAGATTAATCCACATTTCCTTTTTAATATGCTGAATGGCATAAAAGCATTGATACGCACAGATCCCGAGAAAGCTAATCTAGTGATTATGAGACTTTCTGAGTTTTTAAGGTACCAGATTTATGATAATAATGAAGAAAAGACGCCGTTACGATCAGAAATCACCTTTTTGTCGAACTTCCTGAACCTGGAGATGCTCAGGAGGGACAAGCTTTCTGTAGATATTAATATTCCCGATACTCCCGGAATATTGGATGGGATCTTTGTACCACCCAATTTGTTTACCACTTTTGTAGAAAATGCCGTTAAACATAGTGTGGATGTGAGTGGTGGAGAGCCCCACATCACAATTAAATTTGTAATTGTTGATGCTGAACTTCATTTCTTTTGTATGAACTCAAAAGATCCACTGTTTATACCTAACGATCAAAAGAATAGTGGATTGGGGTTGGCAAACATTAAACGAAGACTGCAACTGCTCTACCAGAATAACTATTTTTTAACCATAGATTCCACAGAAAATCAATTTTCAATTCTATTAAAATTGCCCTTATGAACTGTATCATTGTAGACGATGAACCTTTGGCCAGAGCGGAGATGAAAGCGTTGATCAACGAAGTATCCTCAGCTAAAATATTGGGCAGTTTTTCAAATGCATGGACCGCTCTTGATTTTCTGAAATCAAATAAAGTCGATTTGATTTTTCTGGACATCGAAATGCCCATGGTTACCGGGCTAGATTTTGCCACTCAATTATCAGGCTCAACATTGGTTATCTTCACAACGGCCTACCCGCAGTATGCCTTAAAAAGTTATGAACTGGACGCAATCGATTACTTGCTCAAACCCATAGACAAAGGGAGGCTGGATAAAGCGATCAAAAAAGCCGAAACTTATCAAAGCCTGCTTTCAGGCAACCCTGAAAAGAACACACTTGAAGGTAATACGGCAGATTTCTTGTTAATCAAATCAGATAGACGATTTCACAGGATCAAATTCGAGGATATCAGATTTATAGAAGGACTAAAGGATTACGTAGTAATACATCTGGCTGGCCAAAAGCTGATTACAGCCATGAACTTAAAAACCTTCCATCAAAAAATTCCTCAGGATACCTTTTTGCGCGTAAGCAAATCCTATGTGGTGAACAAGAATTATATTGAATCTTTTGACCACCATACTATTTACCTTGGTATAAATGAACTGCCAATAGGAGAGGTTTATAAAAAGGACTTCTTCACTATATATTCAGGAGGTTCAATCTCTCCTGAAATTTGATATTAAAAAAAAAGTTAATGAAGTAAACAGATATGTTACATTTATTATATTTGTTTACTCATCTTAATCCTATGAAAAAGCTCTACTTATGGCTTATTGTAAGTCTGATTTCTGTTAATCTGTTTGCACAAACAAATACTGCAAAACAAGATATTATTCAAAAACTTAACGGCGAAGAAATGAAAGGCAAAGTTGTCAAGGTAACCKACAGCGATGTTACATTTATATATGATGGCGAAACTGCGGAATACGTCGTTAAAAAATCTGATATTGCTAAAATTGTGCATTCCAGTGGCAGAATTGAAATAATCAGCCAACAGAGTCAGCCTTCTCAGGACCGCCAAAAAGATCCTGTAAGCATGTCTGCCTCCCCAGCTGATCATCACAATAAAATAGCTGTCCTCCCATTCACTTATTTGATGGACAATCAACCTGGCGCAGATGCAATTGGCCTCAAGGCACAGGAAGACACTTATGGATTCCTTTCACAGCATTCGGCAGGTTATACCATTTTGGATTCAAGAACAACCAATGCTATGTTAGCCAAGGCAGGGGTAACCAGAGACAAAATGATAAGTTTTACCATGAAAGAAATTTGTGATATACTTGGTGTAGAGTATATTGTTGATGGCATAGTTACACAAAATAAAGGCTACCAGACCAGTTCTTCAAGCGAAAATTCAAATACCAAGGTGAAACGCGATGGCGACAAAGATGTAAAAGGAATTTCTTCTTACGGTTCCTCATCCAGCAATGCTGTTCAACGATACGATGTGGCCGTAAGTCTGCATATTTATATGGACAATAACGCCAGTATTTATAGCCAGACCCATAAAGCTTTTTTAAGTAATACCGATGGTTCTTATGCTGGCCCATTGGAATATCTGCTCAAAAGATGCCCACTTTACAGAAAATAAAACTACTCAATAGACCAAACGCCTTACAGTTTTGTTGCGGTTTTCAAGTCCATTTCCCAACAAACTGAGCAAAAGCATCTTTATGCTGATCACCCACGCTGATCATCATTTTGCCAATATGTACCGAATTTTTGGTCATGGATGTGATCTTATCCAGTGAAACGATAAACGAACGATGCACACGCATGAAACGTTTCGGGGGTAATTTTTCTTCCAATGCTTTCAAGCTGGTACGCGATAGGGTTGCTTTCTCGGCATTCTTTAGTTCAACCTTTACATAATCCTTTAAGCCTTCGATATACAGAATATCATCCAGGGCGATGCGCACAAGTTGATATTCCACTTTCAGAAAAAGATAATTTTCGTCTGCACTTTCTGTTTCATTTGCCACGGGGGCTTTTGCAGCAGGCTTATTTAGTAATTCAGCATAGTTCAAAGCCTTTTGGGCAGTCCGGTGAAATTCTTTGTAATTAAAGGGCTTTAGCAGATAATCCAAAGCATCTACTGTGTATCCCTCCAGGGCAAACTGGTTGTAAGCTGTAGTAAATATAATGCGCGGTTTATCAAGCCCCGTGTCCAGTACGCGTGCCAGCTCAATGCCATTTAGGTCGGGCATTTGTATGTCCAGAAATATGAGGTCAATCTTCTCAGTGCGAATGGCTTTTAGTGCATGCACAGCATTTGCGTATTTTCCTGCCAGGTGCAAAAAAGGCGTTTGTTCAATGAATTTGCACACCTGACTAAGTGCCAGGGGCTCATCATCAACTGCAATGCAATTCAATATCATAACAGATCCAGAATTAAGTGAACAGTGTACTCATTATCGGCATTGAGCTCGCAGATCTCTAGTTTATGTTTACCTGAATAAAGCAGCTCGAGCCTCCTGCGGGTATTCACCAAACCAATGCCGCCGCTGGTATCTAAGCTAACACTATTATCTTTCATTATCGAATTTTTTACAGTAATATCAAGCAGACTTTCCCGTTGCAGGATCACAATATCGATATGACTTTGCGCTGTCGCACTCACCCCATGCTTAAAGGCATTTTCAAGGAAAGGCAATAAAATCATCGGTGCCATGGGCATATCCTTTAATTGCGGGGGAGTATCAATCTTCACCTTTACTGCGTCGGTTAACCGCAATTGCATCAGACTAATGTAATCCTCCACAAAGGCAATTTCCTGGCTCAGCTGGGTTTGTCCCTGCTGCGTTTCATAAAGCAAATACCGCATCATGCGAGAAAGCTGGTGAATGGCCTCGCCGGCCATATCCCCGTCAACCTGGGTAAGCACATAAATATTGTTCAATGTATTAAAGAAGAAATGCGGGTTGATCTGTGCCTTAAGGAACGACAACTCTGAAGTGATCTTGTCTTTTTCCATCTCCTCGCGTTTCTGCTTATCTTTTTGCCATTTCCCAATGGTGGCCAGGCTGGTACTGATACCAAGCACCATTACAGAAATAACTAAAGTAAACACTTGCAATATATTTTCTCCTCGGTGTGCCAATATCTTCATCATCAAACGTTTATGAAAAGATTCATCAAACAGCCATTGATGAAAGTTAAGCGCCGGTTCACTCCAACCATCTAAAATTACGATGACTATAATCACCCCAATGATTATTGCAAAATAGTAACCAGGATGTTTTTTTAACAAAAACCTGGGCACCAGAACAAAAGCATTGATATAAAATGCAATCACCAGCAGGCCAAGCGTAATTACCTGTCTTATCCAGAATGCATAATGAATATTAATCCCTGAAAAAAAAGGCAGATAAAAAAATATAGCCAGCCCGAATACACTCCAAACGAGGATATGTATCAATATGGTTATCAGCTTGCTTTTTGATAGTAATAGTTTCATTTCATAAAACTGGTTTCATTATTTGTCCGGAACATAATAAAAACAGCTGCAATATCACTTATTAACTGGTTTCCTGCAAATTCCAGCGCTATTGAGCCATTTTGTGCCGACCAACAGGCATTTTTCGTCTTTTAACGGGGATTACCTTTTTTTATGATATATAAGATCTCGTTAATCGAACAAAAAGAAGCCTCCGTCTATGATCTGCTTGTCGCGGTATATTACATTTTAGGATGCATAAATAATGCTTTTGCTTTGTGTCTATGAAGAAGCAATTAATATCAACATTTATTCTCATCGCTTATAGTGCGATCCTGATCAAGGTAATGGTATTTAAGGATGTGCCCATGATCAGGATAGGCTCCTTGATGATTTATTTTGGTGGATCACAAACAGGTCCGGCCAATTTAGTTCCGTTCAAAACCATTTTGGTGTATCTGCTAGGGGAGAAGGGCTTGGTAATCGGAGGCATTAATCTTATCGGAAACATTATTTTGCTTGTACCGGTAGGATTGCTGGGCCCTTTGGTTTTTGCGGACATCACATGGAAAAAAATGTTTGTGCTTGCAATTGCCACCGGTTTTGCAATCGAGGGATTACAGGTACTATTGCGTGTGGGCATATTTGATATTGATGATGTTATATTAAACGGACTTGGTGTTATGATAGGCTATTGGGCCTTTACCGTTCTGGGAAAGAAGCTGCGTTTGATGGAATCCAAAAATATCAGGATTGCCGTAATTATAATGATGCTTGTAGCTGCTGGCGCAGCATCTTACGGTCTTGTTCTTTACCAGAAGGGTCAGTTTCCCCTTAGTTTGGAACCGGGCCCGGAGCGCGGCAGGTCTGACCGTGCTGAAGAGGGTCAAGGTAGTGGGCCTTCTCAAGGCAACGACCCCTGTGGGGGCACCGGTGGCCTGGGACAGATTGTAAGTACAGGAAATCAGGCTATCATTATTCAACAGCGCGACGGCGAGAAAGTAATGATTAAACTTACCCGCCAGACAACCATCAGAAACTCTTCAGGCGCCATCTTAGTGTCCGATTTAAAAATAGGTAGCAAGGTAACAATAGTTACCTACCAGTCAGATGCAGAGGGCAACAAAATTGCAACAGCTGTTTTGGTTTGCAACGCACCAAATCAGGGATCATGAGACGTCTACATTTTCTTTCAGTTGCTGCCTTGCTTTTCAGTATGCAGGTTTACGCACAAACCGGCCGTCAGGTAACCGGTGTGGTAAAAGATTCCACAGGAGCAACGCTACCATGGGCAACGATTAAATTGTTTACAGATAAAGACAGTTCAGTTGTTGCTACTAATTCCACTGGCAGGTTTACCTTCTCATCGGTATCAGTTAATCAATTCAGCCTGGTGGTTACTTCTTTAGGTTATCAGGGTGTTAAACGGCGGTATAATCTTGCTCCTAACAACATCACAGCCGAACTAGATCCAATCGTATTAAAAAGTGACCCTATTACGCTTCAAGGTGTTACAGTCACTAATGCTAATGCGGTTAAAATAAGGGAAGATACAATTGAATACAATGCATCAGCATACAAAGTGCGAGAAGGTGCAGTAATTGAAGACGCCATTAAGAAAATGCCTGGTTTAGAAGTAAGTAACGATGGTAACATCACAGCACAAGGTAAACAAGTAAACAAGGTGCGACTCAACGGGAAAGATTATATGGCAGGTGATGTGAAAAGCCTGACCCGAAACCTGCCTGCAAATCTGGTGCAGAATGTACAGGTCATAAACGATTACGGTGATCAGGCCAATATTACGGGCATCAAAATCGGTGACCCACAAAAGGTATTAAACATTAATATCAGGAAGGATAAAAATCATGGCTATTTTGGTCAGGGAACTGTGGGCAGCGGCCGTGATGCTGTTCGGGAAACAGCAGGGATAAAAAATGGGGGTCGTTATGTCGGAGCAACCAATGTATTCAGTTTCCAGGACAAGCGTCAGATAACCATATCAGGTGACGTCAACAATACCAATACAAGCCTGTTTACCTTTACCGGCGGAGACCGTCCGAATGTGTTTGGTCCGGATCCAAAAGGTATTACTACCACACGCTCATTAGGGTTTAATTATCGTGATGATTGGAGTAAAAAGGTAAAAGTTTACGGCAGCTATAGTCTTGCAGACAACTCGGTATACACCACTTTAAAAACGGTTCAAAATAACATATCAGGCCAGCTACCTTCAGTCCAGAACAGCAATAGCACAGAGAATACCCAGAATCTTAACCATCGTTTTAAATTCAATATAGAATACAAGCCAGATACAGTAAATTACTTTAAATTCATCCCAACGTTTTCGTACAGCGGGGGGCGTACCGATCAAAATTTTGCAAGTAGGCTACAAGCCCAAAATATCGGTAACACTTTAATCTCAGATTATACAAGAAGTTTATTGTCTCACACCAAGGCGCCCAACTTTGGCCTTAGTGCATTGTACAACCATCGGTTTCGGAAGCGCGGGCGCAATTTCAATGTATTGTTAGCCAGTGGTACTACAAGAAATAAACAGTATCAGAATCCTGTCTACAATTATCTGGAAGGCAATGCCAATGCGCCGGTAAATCAGATGATCAATACCAGCAGGCGTACCGACAGCTTGGGTCTTTCTTTGTCATACCTGGAGCCGATAAGTAAAAAAACATATCTGGAATTTAATTACCAGTACCATAACGTACAAACAGGGGCGGACAGGCTTACCGACACGGTTGCCGGCGCAGGTGATGTCAATCGCGATCCTAATTTAAGTAACGATTACAATTTCAATTTCATCACCAACAATTTTACCGTAAACTATCAGGTAATTGACCAGAAATATAACTTTACATTGGGTGTGACCGCGCAACCAACATTGCTGAAGGGCTCATCATCTGCCACTGCCCCGACACACAAAACCATATTTAATTTTTCACCGGTACTGCATTATGTTTATAACTTCTCCGACCTTCAGGCACTGGCTTTGGACTACCAGGGAGCAAGCAATTCACCAGTCTATTACCAATTGCAGCCGGTGATTGACTTTTCAGAGGCCAGCTATCCGATACAGGGTAACGCGGATCTGCTGCCCGAGTACAACAACAACTTTCAGATCAGGTATAACAAATTCGGAGACGGTACGGGCAAAACTTTTTTTGTGAACCTGAGTTTTACTCAAACTGACCATAAGATTGTAGCCAACACCGTTACCTATCCACGCAATTACAAAGCTGACCCAAGGCTAGCGGGGGCAATATTAACGAAATATCAGAATGCTTCTGGGTTTTATAATGCTTCGGCATATTATGCGTTTGCCAAGCCATGGGCAAAACGAAGATACAGCTTATTCTTTAATGGGAAGGTCACTTACAATAACAACATTTCTTACCTCACTGATGTTCTCGATTCACTCGGTATTGATCAAACTGTCCAAAAGAATATCGCTAAAAACTTTGTGCTTTCTCAGGGAGTACGTTTCAGGGTAGATATTCCCGAGGTTTTAGACGCAGAGGCGAGTGCCAGTTATAGTATTAATCAATCCAAAAATTCTGTCGCACATGCCAATATTGACAATAACTTTCAAACCATTACTCTTGGCACGAATGGCAACCTCTATTTCCTGAAAAATTGGACCTTAAATTATAACTACAGCAAGATGATTTATGAAGGCTTCAGTGGTTCCACCAACCCAAATATTCTGAATACCTACCTAGAGCGGCGTTTTCTAAAGAACAACATAGGTACGCTGCGCTTTTCTGTGTATGATGTATTTAGTGAGAATACAGGTTTTACCTCAACTCAAAACGCTTATGCCATTACGCAAAGCAGCGTAAACCGCTTAGGGCGTTATTACCTGCTCACCATTACACTCAGACTGCAAAAGTTTGTTGGTCGTCCTCCAAGGGGGATGCCAGGTGGCCCGGGTGGGGGTGGTTAGCCCCCGGGCTAAGTGCAAAAATCTAATCTCCTCCTAACGGTTTTACTAACTTTAAGGTTTTTTCATTACCAGAATTTGCTGTTTTTGCATCATACTCAATGCTTTCGGTGATTAAGTCAGAATCATAAGCAATTCTGGCTTTTCCCTCAGGCACGAAAATACCTGTACCACCTTTGCTGTTATCAATGTTTATTAAACCAATAGTGTAATTTTTAATGTTGTTGCCTTCTTTTACACCCGAAATTATCGTAGCAAATATGGCAGAGTAGGAGCCATAAGTAGATTTAACTTTCCCGTAGATGGTAAAATTATTTCCCGAACCTGATATTGCCGTTACAATGCTGGTATCTCTTAAAGTTAATACATGCTCGCCAATTAAGCTTATACCAAAATCATCATTGTGTTGGTCAAAAAATTTCACCTTTGAACTCAGAAATGCATTTCCCGGTTTATCTCCGGATATGTTTGATGCTTTTAGAATCAGTGGCGATACATAAAATGCGCCCTCCATATTAGGGGGTGTTGTACCTTCATTAACTGGAAAATTTAATCTTTTAAGGGTATCTAAATATTGCTGTGGAATTACATCCTCGATTTTATTTTTAAGAATTTCTTCATTTGATGGCCCATCTTTATCTTTTTTGCATGAAGCAAGGTAAGAGATGCATATTATTGCCAGTATTACAATTGAAGTGTTTTTCATTGGTATTATCTTTTACTTTTTAATTTTAATTGATATTTGTCCGTCTTCCAGGGCTTCAATATTTTTCTCGGCAAAGATGGCCGGATTGGTCTGTTGTAAGGCAACCAGTAAATCTTCTGTTGTGCCACTATGCTGCAAATTAATTGTAGAGCCCGATGAGCTAAATTTCATTTTCGAACTGGCCACACCCTTAGTACTTGCTGCCTTTTCATTAATGCTCTTTAGGGTAGCAAAATCGACACCGATAATATTTACAGTAGTTTGCGCTTCGGCTGCCACTTCTTCCTCCGCAACTTTCTTTTTGCCAAAGAAGCTACCGATTTTACCACCGGTTTTTCCGGCTCTATCAGCTTGTTTTCCCGCTTTATCCGCCTTGTCAAGCGCGCGGTCTATTTTATCTAAAATGCCTTGTGCATTTACAGATGCTACACCAAATAATATCATGGCGAAGCAAATAATTCCAAATTTTTTCATAACGGTAATTTTTAAGATGTACTCAAAGTGACTAATTATTGCTTTTTCAAACAATAGATGAAAATTTGTATTTTTTTCTAATGGTTTACCTGTATTTTTTGTGATAATTTTTTATCGCAAGGTTACCTCACCAAATCAAGCCTTTGAAGCAATTATACACTGATGGTGCAGTTAGAAGGAGGTAAGAAAAAAAAGCGGGTAGTTTTGCTATTCCTTATATAGCTAGCAATTCAGTTATCTCCGTAATTATTTGTGATAATTATATGTGGGCCAAAATATTAACCAATTTGTTGAAAGGATCACGCACAAAAAATCTACGAACACCCCACGGCTCATCAACGGGACCATATTCAATTGATATCCCACAATCTCTCATTCGCTTAAGCGCCTCATCAATGTCATCGACTTCGATAGATAAATCAGGTACCGGTGTACCCGAACCACCCTCCGTTGCAAAGCTTATCTGAATGTTTTGATTCTCATTAGACCCATAGGTCTTAATCCAACCATGATCCATCAATAAATCAAGCCCAAATATAACTTGGTAGAATTGTTTGGCCGCATCTATGTTTTGCGTGGATATGTCTACAACGATTCTTTTAACTTTCATAGATTAATATTGACTGCAAATAAAAGAAAATAATGAACACATATTGTAAAGTTTCTGAGTTTACAGGTTAAGATAGCAGTTCAGGTAAATCCGAATAATATTTATCTTTATTTCAAAAGCTACCTTTTATGAACACACTAGATGCCTTTATTAAAGCCAGTGTATGGTATGGCTCAACAGACGAAGCCGAAGCCTTACTTGCTTCTTCTCCCGACATTGCCGAAAGTAGCATTTACACGGCTGCATTGCTTGGAAATGACATCGCCATAAAACACTTTTTGGCTCAAGATCCTTCTCTTGCCACCGCTAAAGGAGGAACACTAGGATGGGATGCATTAACCTATCTCTGTTTTTCCCGGTTTTTGCATAGTCTCCCTCCGGCATCTTTTGTTTCCGCTGCTCAAACATTGATCAGGGCCGGAGCTGATGTAAATACAGGTTTCTTTGATGATCAGCATACACCTCATACAGAGTGGGAAAGTGTCCTTTATGGCGCTTCTGGGGTAGCATTCCATCCGGAATTGACCCGATTGCTTCTCAACAACGGTGCAAATCCTAACGACAACGAAATACCTTATCATTCACCAGAAAGTTACGACAACCGTGCCTTCCAGCTATTGCTCGATAGTGGTAAGATGACTGTAGATTCCCTGGCTACTATGCTGTTGCGTAAGTGTGATATTCATGATACCGAAGGCATCCGCTTGGCATTGCACAGTGGGGCAGATCCTAATCGTTTAACCATTTGGGGCGTTACAGCGCTACACCAGGCCATCCTGCGCGACAATCAGTTACAAAACATATTGATGATACTGGAGCATGATGCTAATCCTGGATTGCAAAGCCAGAAAGACGGCAGATCTGCCACAGTGATGGCAGCACAAAGGGGCAGGGCAGACGTATTGCAATTGTTCCGGGATTACGGATTTGACATATCCCTGCAGGGAATGGACGAACTGGCCAGAGCCTGTGCGCTGGATGAATCTGCAACAGGAATTTTATCGGCTGAGTATGGAGGTATGCTACTTGGTGGGTTTGCGGGAAATAACAACGCGGCAGGAATAGGAAGAATTCTTGCCTTGGATATTCAAGTAGATACGCCTTATGTAAATGGAGATGGTTATTTTGGAATTCCGAAAAATAGTACTGCATTGCAGATTGCAGCTTGGCGCGGAGCTCATGATGCAGTAAAAATGCTCATCAATAACGGAGCAAACGTAAATACAAAAGATACTAACGGAAATACACCATTGTTGCTCGCTATACGTGCTTGTACCGATTCCTACTGGATGGACTGCCGCAAAACGGATTCGATTGCAGCGTTGATTTCGTCGGGGGCAAATACGGAAGGTATTATTCTGCCTACTGGATATGATGATGCAGACCGCTTACTTGATGCCGAACTCAACAATGATATCAGATAGTTTTATCTAGTTATTGAGTAAATTTGTAAACCAAAATAAGTTAAATAATGGAATACATACAGGTCAAAAAGGCTACTATTGATGATTTAAGTGCCACTCAGCGCATTGGTAGAGAAACTTTCTTTGAAACATTTGCCGATAGTAACACGAAAGAGGATATGGAAAAGTATCTTGAAGACAGTTTTAATAATAGTCGCGTGATTGCTGAATTGAGGAATCCAGATTCATCGTTCTATATCGCTTGGGAAAATGAAAATCCTGTTGGTTATCTAAAATTAAATACCGGAACTGCACAGACAGAACAACAAGACCAAAAAGCTTTAGAAATTGAGCGCATATACGTCAAAAGCAGTCATCATGGAAAAAAGGTAGGTCAACTTCTTTATGAGAAAGCGCTCGAGGTTGCTCGGGAAAAGCATAACTCTTATCTATGGTTAGGTGTTTGGGAAAAAAATCCACGAGCAATAAGATTCTACGAAAAAAACGGATTTATAGCTTTTGACAAACACATATTCAAAATGGGTAACGACGAGCAGATAGATATTATGATGAAGAAAGAATTATAAAAAACGTAGTTCTACCTATAAATTATATGTTCTGACGCAATTCACCTCTAAGTTGTCGTTTTTACACCACATCAAACTCTGAAATGCACTCCATCTTTGTCTTGTCAATCAAATACTTTTATCATCAAACTAAAAAGAAAACGAAATGAGAAAAATTACAGTATTGTCGATGATTTCACTAGATGGGGTGATGCAAGCACCAGGTGGACCCGGAGAAGACACATCAGGTGGCTTCAAATATGGCGGCTGGACCGCCTCATATGGAGATGAGCTTTTTGGCAAGATCATACAGGAAGAGTTGAAGCCTGCAGAATATCTTTTAGGTAGAAAAACCTATGAAATTTTTGCGTCCTACTGGCCCGATCACGCTGACTTTTGGCCTGGCATTAATGATGGTGCCAAATATGTCTTGTCACAGACCGTGGAAAAATCAGATTGGAAAAATACTATTTTCCTCCAAAATGTGGCAGATATAAAGAAACTTAAGAATTCCGAAGGTGCCGACATTCAAGTTTGGGGTAGTAGTAAGCTCATTCACTTGTTGCTTAAACATGAGCTTGTGGACGAGCTCCGTTTAAAAATTTACCCAATAATTCTTGGTGAAGGAAAAAGACTGTTCGATAACGCCGTGATCCCGGCAGCTTTTACATTAGCAGAACATCATATTACATCAAAAGGGGTTATCATTGCCTATTACAAGCGAGCCGGAGAAGTTACTACAGGCAATGTTGGGTAGTAAGTAACAGACATATGCTTATTAAAAAGAAAGAATAGGGGGCATCTTACATCTTATTCACTTTGCGGATTACCTTTTCAATTCTAGACCGCTTACTTTCTTTCTCAATACCTCTTATTCTGGAGGTCAATGTCTTTACGAAAGCCACTTTATTTTTGGTATTGACAACGTGGAATGCATTTTCTGCATACATGGGTAATTGGTTGTCKGGGCTTTTCAGTAGTCGCTCATTTAGTAAAGAGAACACACTCTCGTTATATTCTTTAACACCACAAAGTTTAATCATAATACCTACAC
>NZ_JBFTNT010000047.1:0-24735 GCF_056397585.1 Pedobacter sp. 05L430
AGTAGGAGTAGCCAACAGGAGTTTAAACCGTTGGGGTATTGCATTGCGTAAAGGGCAAACTTTTCAGGGAAGGGTATACCTAAAGGCAGAAAAACTAAGCGGCCCTGTAAGTATCGCGCTTGAAAGTGCTGATGGCAGCAAAACATATGCAATCAAAAAATTAAACGGTATAGGTGCCAACTGGAAGAAGTATGCATTTACATTGACCTCTGGCACCGCAGATAAAAATGCCAGATTGGCTATCTATATTTCTTCAAAGGGTAAACTTTGGATAGATCAGGCAGTACTTATGGGCACTGGTAAAGATCAGTTTAAAGGCTTGCCAATCCGGGCCGATATTGGCAATATGCTGGTGTCGCAAGGGCTAACCTTTTTGCGTTATGCCGGAACTATGGTGAATTCCCCGGAATACAGGTTCAAAAAAATGATTGGCGATCCCGACAAACGACCCCCATATCGAGGCCACTGGAATTGGTATACCACCAACGGTTTTGGGATAGAAGAGTTTCTTAAGTTTTGTGAAGCAACAGCCATAACACCTTGTTTTGCCATAAACATCTATGAAACACCGGAGGATGCGGCTGATATGGTAGAATACCTTAATGGAAATGTGAATACAGAATGGGGGGCAAAGCGTGCCAAAAACGGACATCCAAAACCTTATGGAGTAAAATATATAGAGATCGGGAATGAGGAGGTTATTTTTAATGGCGATAACAAAAAAGCATATGAGGAATATGTAGCACGCTTTAATCTCTTGTATGCAGCCATGAAAAAGAAAGATAGTTCTTTAAAATTCGTGCATGCAGCCTGGTGGCGCCCTGAATCGCCTAATATGGAGTACGTATTCAGGGAACTTAACGGCAAGGCCGATTATTGGGATCTCCATGTAGGTGGTGATGATCCAAAGGCAGGTCTGGATACGGATAAGCAACTTGCAGATATGCAACGTATGTTTAAGCAATGGGATCCGGCAACCCAAATGAAAGTTGCCGTTTTTGAAGAGAATGGGAGCAAACATGGTATTCAGCGCGCCTTGGGGCATGCTACTAATCTGAATGCAATCCGCAGACATAATGAATTTGTACTAACTTCAAGTCCCGCCAACGCACTGCAACCTTATCAGCAGAATGACAATGATTGGGATCAGGGTCAGATTTTCTTTACCGCGGGCAAGGCGTGGGGGATGCCCCCATTTTATGCACAGAAGATGCAGGTAGAGAATTATTTACCCTTACGTGTTTTAAGTAAAGTAGAAGGTGCTCTGGATGTAACAGCAGCGCGTAGCGAAGATGAAAAGACCTTGGCATTACACATTGTAAATATCAGTGCTGAGGCCATTACTACTGCAATTGAGCTTAACGGATTTGAAGGTAGAAATCCAGAGACCGAAGTTTATGTGTTGTCGGGTAAACTTACTTCAAAGAATACACCTTCCGAACCTGAACGGTATAAAACAGTAAGCTCAAAGGTAAATCTAAGTGGAGACGCACCTAAATATAGCTTCCCGGCACATTCTTACACCATTTTAAAATTTAAGAGATAAGCAGACTTTAACTTTTAAGCCCCAACTTCTTATTTACCACATCCTTATAGGTTTCGCCAATTGGCAGGTAGTTCTTATCGATCACAATCCTGCCTCGCTCTACAAAATCAATATGGCTGGTGTTAATGATATACGACTTGTGTATCCTTAAGAAAAGATGTTGGGGAAGGATCAATTCAATGTGTTTCATGCGCTCCAATGAAAGCACTCTGCCTCCAGAGGTATGAAAACTGATGTAATCGCCCAGGCCTTCAATGTAGTGGATCGATGAAAACAAGATTTTCTGCAGCCTGTGCTCAACCTTAATAAAAATATGGTCAGGTTCCATCGCCTCCGGAGCGTTTAAATTCATTCGTTTCTTAGCCTTGTTTACTGCAATCAAAAATCTTTCAAAAGTGATGGGCTTCATTAAGTAATCAATTGCATCGTATTCGAAGCCAGTTAAGGCATATTCCGGATAGGCTGTTGTGAGGAGGACCTTTGTTTGTCTCTGACGAATGATATTCATTACCTCGATACCCGTAAGGTTGGGCATTTGAATGTCCAGGAAGATCAGGTCGACGTTGCCGTTATGAATGAGATCGACAGCTGCTGTCGGGTCTGTGGTTTTCAATATCAGTTCAAGGCCGTTTGTACGCATTACATAATCTGCCAGTAACTTAACGGCATGGATCTCATCATCGAGGACTATGCAGTGCAGGATGTTACCATTCTTCATTGTTCAGTTCAAGTTTAACTGTAAATTGATGTTCATTGTCTCTGATATCCAATTTGTAACACCCTTTAAAAAGCAGTTCAAGTCTCTTCGTTACGTTGCCTATTCCAATCCCTCCGGTAAAATCCTTGCTTTTACTCGCTTTGGTATTGATACATGAAAATATCAGCTCAGCACCAGCCATATTGATGTCTATCCATAGCCATTCTTTAT
The DNA here is from genome assembly GCF_056397585.1 of Pedobacter sp. 05L430. Lineage (NCBI taxonomy): Bacteria > Pseudomonadati > Bacteroidota > Sphingobacteriia > Sphingobacteriales > Sphingobacteriaceae > Pedobacter > Pedobacter sp. 05L430. The sequence goes on from NZ_JBFTNT010000047.1 coordinate 2,475, forward strand.
TTTCCGAGACATCTCCATGTTTAAAGGCATTTTCTATAAAGGGGATTAGCAATAAGGGCGGCACCTTCATTTCTTTTACATTACCAGTTACCTTCATATTAACGGCAACAGGGTTTTCAAAACGTAATTGCTGAAGGGAGATGTATTTCTCAATGTAACTGATCTCCTGCTCCAGTTCTATTTTTTCACTGCTGTCGTAGAGCATATACCTCAGCAATTCCGAAAGTCCTGCTATTGCCGGTAAGGCTTGCTCGGATTTGTGGTAAACAAGGGAATAAATTGTATTGAGGTTGTTGAATAGAAAATGCGGGTTGACCTGTGAGCGAAGGAATGAAAGCTCTGATGTGCGGTTCTGCAGTTCTAATTCTTTTTGCTCTAATTCCTTCTGCCGGGTGTACCTTATAAAATAGAATACCATTGCAAAAATGGTGTTTAACACATAAATGAGTATGTTATTTCTAAAAAAGAGGCTTAATCTTACAGGGTCAAGAGATAGTGCTATAGTTACCACATAGCTGATAAATAGACAAACCATAAAACAAACGCTTATAATAAGCGCCATGGTAATCGTTAGCTGCATATACTTCCGTGTAGGGTAGTACTTATACATTACCAGATAGGTCGACAACACGAACAGGAATGAGATACTCATATCTGTTACCATACTTAGCAATTGCACTGTGAAACTACGTTCATCTACCAGCGTCCACTTCCCATGGAGTAAGCCTGGTAGGTGCCCACTCACATGAACTAGCATGTAAAAAATAATAAAGGCACCCAACAGAAGCCATAGATTTTTCTTCATACTCAAAAATACACTATTTAGCTCATCAGAATATGCCCCTTTTTAAGCGTTTGTCGAGGACATCGCCTTGTTCACCGATTAGTCTTTTCCTGAAAGCCCTGGGGAGCTAATTTGGTTGAAACTTAATGCTAATTATGATGAAAATTTTTCTATTACTCTGTCTAATCGCAACTTCTTCCTTGGCTCAAACAACGGACCTTAAAGAAGTAAAAATTACCACCCGTAAAAAGGCTATAGAGCGTAAAATTGACCGCACTGTAGTAAATGTTGATGGCCTTATTAACGTTGCTGGCACCAATGCATTTGAGCTCTTAGGCAGGCTGCCTGGCCTAAGGGTTACCGAAGAAGGTACAATTAACCTGATGGGTAAGGGAGCTACGGTTTATTTTGATGGCAAATTAACGTATTTGTCGGGCGCCGATCTGATGTCTTATTTAAAAACAATGGGAACAGATCAGCTGGATAAGGTCGAGCTGATACCCAATCCTCCAGCCAGGTACGATGCAGCGGGTAGTGGTGGCGTTATCAATATCTTAACAAAAAAAAGCAAACAGGAGGGGTTCAATACCGGTATAACTTTAAACGGCGGAAAGGGTATTTACAGAAAAGTAAATGGCTCCTTCAATTTTAACTATCGCATAAACAAACTAAACCTTTTCACAAATGTAGGGGCAGGTRACCCTAAAGATTTCCAGAATTCCTCGGCAACCCGAAGCTTTAAAAATGAGACAGGGAGCTTAACTTCAATACTGGAACAGCAAGGCGAAATACTTTACAACAGGCACAACAGTAATGTAAAAGTAGGAGTCGATTATTACCTGAACAAAAGAACCACCATTGGTTTTATTTTCAATGGGCTAAGGAATCGGGTTAACGAACATGGAGGGATTAAAAATTTAATGATGAATGGCAATCGTGAATTGGACTCTATGGTAAACTCCAGTCATAGCGTAAACAACCTGTTCAGGAACGGTACGATGAATTTAAATATGCTGCACCAGTTCGATAGTACAGGAACCGAGCTCAGTATGGATGTCGATTACACACACTACAATTCCACCAACAACCAGCTTTTTGGCAACAATAGTTACAATGCCTCTGGTCAGGCATTGGGCTTAGAGCGCATCAGGGGGGATCTTCCAAGAACAATAGATATCTTTTCGGCCCGGGCGGATTATTCATTCTCATTAAAAAATAATTACAAACTCAGTGCGGGTCTAAAATCAAGCTTTATAAAAACAGATAATCAGGCCAACTACTTTTCTGGCGCTGCTGAACTGGAACAACCAGATTACAATAGAACAAACGCATTCCTATATCGAGAAAACATCAATGCCTTATATGTCGAGGGGTACCGTGAATTTGGTAAGCTTGGTGTTAAGGTGGGGCTTAGGACGGAACATACCAGTTCCAAAGGGCATCAGCTGGGGAACATACAAAAATCCGATTCATCCTTTGTAAGGAATTACTTCAATGCTTTTCCGTCATTCTTCCTTTCCTATAAGCCCGATTCTACAAACCAGAATCAGTTCTTTTTAAGCTATGGAAAACGCATCAACAGACCTGCTTATGATCAGCTGAATCCTTTTCTTATGGTAGTGCAAAAGTATAATCAGGAGTCTGGTAATCCATTTCTTAGTCCCGAGTTTACCAATAATATTCAGCTCACTCATGTATTTAAAGATAAACTGACCACCAACGTTTATTATTCATTTATGTCCAATACCAGCAGCCCTGTTATCAAAGCCATTAATGATGTATATATCAAGAGACCAGAAAACGTCGGATCTGTTATCATAACAGGATTAATGCTTTCGTATAATCAGGATATTTTCAAATGGTGGAATGCCGATTTTACGGTCAATCCTGAGCGGGTACATTTACAATCCGAGTTCAATGGGATTACTGTAGATACAGCTGTGGTTATGCAGTCGTTTAACTGGTATAACCGCTTTTCTTTAGGCAAAACCTGGAGTGCCGAACTTGCTTTTGACTGGGGAGGCCGAAATTATTCCAATCAGGTAACAACTTTTGGGCTAGCGGGCATTAGAGCAGGAGTTAAAAAGCAACTGTTTTCAGGTAATGGTTCAATAGGGGTTAATGGCAGCGATTTATTCTATTCAGCCATACGCAAAGGCAGTATCCATAATGTAGCTGGTTCCAGTGCTATATTTAGAAACAGGCAGGATACCAGAACAGTTATATTTTCTTTCAGTTATAGGATCAGCAAAAATGCCAAGAACAACAAGCGCTTAAGAGACCGTAATGGCGCCTGGGATGAACAGGACAGGATTAAAGGCTTGTAAGTCTGCGGCCTAAAATAACAAGGGGGTGTTCAAAAAGTATGAACGCCCCCTGTTACTATTAACTAACCTTCCCTAATTAGTACAATCCCAACTCGGCTAAAGCTGCAAACTGTAATCCGTCATGCGCAGAATTGGCGATGACCTTTATGTATTTGAAAGTCTTTGYACTTCCAAAATCAAAGTATTGAGGCCCGTCTGCGTTTGCGGCAACATAGTTGTTTACCGAAGTAAAATTAATGCCATCAGTGCTGGTCAGTACCTCGAAATTCTTAACCGCACGGCTCAAACCACTACGTTGAGTTAAACTAAGGCCGCTTGCAGTTTTAGAAGATCCCAGGTTGATCACCACATTATGAGGGTAGGAGGTTGCTGAACTTGACCAGCGCGAATGCCAGTAAGTACTTCCACTTCCATCAATCAGTGTACTGGCCCTGCCATTTACGGCACCCTCACCGCTTGTTTCCTCAGAACTGAATGAAGCAATGCTCCAGCCTGTTTTACTAAGCTCGTTTCTGGTACTGAAATTTAAAACAGGAATCCCACCTGCAAATGTATAGCTATAGATCTGTTGAGTAACAGTGCCATTGTCGTGTACCAGTTTAACTTTTAATTCATAAGGAATCCCATCTGCCTTTTCTACCAGATCGGCAATAGGCATCACTACCCTAAAGCTGTCGGTACCTATTTTTTTCGATTCCCAGCCGATGGCGTTGTAATCGTGGTTCACACCTGTACCCTCGTTGTTCACGTTAGGATCATTAAAATAGAGAATACTCGTTACATTGCCGGTCGACGTAAATTTACCTGATACTATAATCGAAGATTGGGCGCTGGAATAGCTTGCATGTATTTTATTGATACTCGATGTTACTGAGCCATAATATGTATTGCTATTGTTGTTAAATACCTGATTGGTATTTAAAACCGCCGCATCAACAGCAGTTAAAAAAGTAGGGCTTTTACCTAGGGTACCATTGCCCGCCCACATTAAAGCCATACCTAGCGTAGCATCTTCCGAAACCTTTTGCCTGTTATGTGGCAGGTTCAGTCCGTGGCCTAATTCATGAATCATACCGCCAAACCATACACTGAATCGATTGCCGACAGCGTCCGTTTTGCCAAGATTCTGGATATCCATTTCTTCATAGTCCAATGCATAACACCACCTGCCGGTACCATAAAAAGGACCCCCGTTAGGCGTGCCATTGGCACCAATGGAATATCTTGGTATAATGATTAGCGTATGGTCGCTTGTATTGTCGGCCGGGTGAGCAGCAAAGTAAGCATTCACTTCACTAGCTACCGCTCCCGAGCCACCTGAATATGGATAGCCGCTTTTAGGTAAGCTACCTCTTATCGTAATGATCTTTACGCCATCTGAACCGTCATTGGCAAGGCCGAAAGTTTTATAACCATAGCCATTACGGTTCATTTCCTGTTTGTACCATTCCTGGGTCCACAATAACAGGTCGCTCAATCTTTTTTGATAGCCGGCCAATGTATCCAGGTCGCTGGGTACAAAGTAAACGATGTTTACATTTCGGGTTTGGGTAATAATTTCAGCGGTGGAGTCATGAACCGACAAATTTTTTTCTTCTGATTGGATGTGTTCTGCCTTCTTACATGAAAATGTGAATAGAATACTGCAAAAAACGCACGCTAATAAAAGATTACTTTTTTTCATAAAATTTGGTTAAGGATGAATTGATATGAAAAAGTAATAAAGTATCCAGCAATGTTGTAAGTMAAGGTGTTACAACTGCTGCGCAAGYGTTTGATAAAGGCTTTAAAGCCAGATGTCTCAACAGAATGTCCCTGATTTGGTTGAAATTAAGTCCGGGAATTTCCAAATAACATTTCCCTGTTTGAAATTTCTTTGCAAAGAATTAACTAAAAACGCTTCTGCATACCGAAAATTTATGCAAACGTTTGTGTGAAATTTTGATATTATTCATTTGAACTTATATCTTTAGTTTACCTGAGTTCATAATGGAAGATGAAGACCAAATATTACTGGAACAACTTAAAGGCGGAGATTACACCGCTTATGAGCTGATTTTTAAGAAATATTATAAGGTTCTTTCCACTAAAGCATATTTTATGCTGGAGGATGATATGGAGGCCGAGGACCTGGTTCAGAACCTTTTCATCGCTATCTGGCAGAAAAAGCTTTTCCTGTCCATCAATACCTCAATAAAGGCTTATTTGCTACGCTCAGTTCACAATCGTTGCTTAACAGTTCTCAGAGATAAGAAGGTATCTGAGCGTAAGCTTAACGCGTATACAGAAGAACAAAGCTGGCAGGGAGAAGAGGATCAGGAAACAAATCAGGAAAACGATTACCAGGGAAAGTTTGATCTCATATTTGAACAACTGCCAACTCAGCGCCAAAAGGCATTTAAGCTGGTATATCTGGAAGATAAAAAATATAAGGAAGCAGCAGAGGAAATGGGCCTCTCTGTAAACTCCATAAAAACCCATTTAAAACTGGCTGTAAAGGCCCTGCAGAAAAAACTCATTAATTTTAAATGAAATATTCACCTGATAATCGCTTAATTGCGTCTAATGTGTAGTAATGGAGTATAACGAGGAATATATACAAGGTCTTTTATTTGAAAAGATAGCTGGAACGATCAGTGAACAGGATAACCTTGTTGCGGAGCATGCCATTGCAAGCCACGCCGAAGTGCGAAAGTTCTGGGAGGTATTGAAAGCTAAAATGGGAAGCCCCAAAGCAGCAGCATTCCTGTCCGGACTCAATCCTGATCAGGCCTGGGAAAAGACAAGCGAAAGCCTACACCAGCAACCTGGTTCATTTTTCAGCAGAAACAGATGGGCCTTAAGTGGTATTGCTGCAATGCTGGCCATTACCCTTCCACTTGCATGGTATTTTAACTCCACCAATCAAACCCAAACATCACTTCAGAACCAGGCATTTAAAGAAGTATACCTTAAAACGGATCAGGGAAAAGCGGTCGATCTTTCCAACAATAAGCAGATTAAATTAGGCCAAACCCAAATCAATACCAAACAAAAGGAGCTAAGCTATAACGCCGGTAATGCCGATAGTCAGGAATGGGCGACACTATTTGTTCCGGTTACTAAAGACTATAAAATTAAACTGTCAGATGGTACCACAGTGTGGATGAACGCTGCATCCAGTCTGCGTTTCCCTTTCCAGTTCGGAAAACAAACAAGAGAGGTTTATTTAACCGGAGAGGCCTATTTCGAAGTGGCAAAGAACCCTCAACAAGAATTTATAGTACATACTTCTTATGCTGATGTGCATGTGCATGGAACTTCTTTTAATGTAAATGCATATACCGCTCAAAATTTCACTGCAGCGCTAGTGGAGGGGGCTGTGTCGGCTAAAAAAGATAACCAGGTTATTAAATTAAAACCTGGAGAGGAAGCCGTAATCGGAAAAGAGCATCTGGAGGTCAAAACATTTGATGCGCAAGAAGTACTTTCCTGGCGAAACGGTACTTATTCCTTCCATAACCAACCACTATCCCAGATCTCGCAGGTCTTAAATCGCTGGTTTGATGTAAAAATTGCCTGGCAAACACCAGCAGTTTCCCAGCAGACCTTTACTGGCGAAATTGACAAAAACCTGCCCCTGGATGTAGTAATCAGTAATTTGAAACTTACTTCAGGTATGCAAGCCGAGCTAAAAAATGGAATATTGACCTTTAGGTAATATTTTTTAAAACACCATTCACCCATTCGGGTAAAAGCTGCGTCTTAGAGCAAACCTTATATAAACTTTAAATGTATGCTTAAAAAACTAACCCGATTAGGCCGGCTATCTTTGCCGGTTATTTTGATCTTGTTTATTTTATTGCCAGTTCGTGCAAATACGCAAGGCATCAGCAAGATCAGCCTCAAAGGCAAGAACATTACCATTGCCACATTATTTAAAACCATTAAAAAACAAACTGGTTTAACCGTATTCTACAGTAATAAACTGTTGGACGATACCGAAAAAATCACTGTCGACTTTAATCAGACCGAACTGGCAGAAGTATTAAACTCCACGCTTAAAAGCAAAGGGCTTAGCTGGGTAGTTAAAGAAAAGTACATTGTACTGCAAAAAGCGGTCGCACCAGCTGTTCCTGTCGATAATAAAGCAGACCAGGGCGCGGTGAACAATGCACGTCAAAAAATCGGAGGAACGGTAACCGATGCTTCGGGAATGGCAATGCCGGGAGTAGGCGTAAAAATTAAAGAAACCAATGCCGGAACTGTTACTGATCAGAATGGGCGTTATTCAATTGAAGCTAATAGCGGAAACACCTTACTGTTTTCCTACGTTGGTTATACTTCACAGGAAATTCTTGTGGGTAATCAGACCAGTATCAATGTAAAACTGCAGACCGACGATACTGATTTGACAGAAGTTGTGGTGGTTGGTTATGGAACACAGAAAAAAGTGAACTTAACAGGCGCAGTTTCTATGGTTACCGGAAAGGATCTTGCTGCACGTCCGATGGGACAAACCTCAGCTGCGCTGCAAGGGATGGCGCCTGGCGTTACCATCAGGCAAAGTTCCGGAAGGCCAGGTGGCGATGGTGGACAAATTCGTGTCCGCGGCATAGGTACTATGGGCGATCCCAATCCACTAGTAATGATCGATGGAATCGAAGGTTCGATCAATAATATAGATCCCAATTTAATCGAATCCATTTCTATTCTTAAAGACGCTGCATCATCGTCAATTTATGGTTCCAGAGCGGCGAATGGAGTGGTTTTAGTCACAACCAAGCGGGCAAATGCCGATCAGATCAGCATCTCTTACAACAATTATATTGGCTGGCAAGATGCAACAAATTTGCCGAAGCTGGTAAATGCCCTCGATTATATGCTGTTAATTAACGAAGCATATGCTAATACCGGCCGTACCCCTCTTTATTCAGATGCGCTAATCCAAAAGTATAGAGAACAAAATGGTGTCAGTTCTGATCTATATCCTAATACGGATTGGCAAAAAGAAACATTAACAGGTTCCGGATTACAACAAAGTCATTTTCTAACCATACAGGGCGGTACGCAAAAGGTAAAGCTATTGGGATCTTTCGGGCTTCTCGATCAGAAAGGTATCATTGAAAATTCAGGTTTCAAACGTTATACCATACGCAACAACGCTGACATCACTTTTTCTGATAAACTGAAAGCCAGAGTGGATCTTCAATTCGTAAATGCTATCACTACCGAACCTGCGGCAACCTCGGACCCTAATGCTTCTGCCTCAGGCGAGATATTCCAGTGGATGAACGGAATTCCAGCAAATCAGATTGGCATTACTGAAAATGGCCAGTGGGGAGTGGGATGGAACGGTGTCAACCCCATATCGGCAACCAGAGATGGGGGGACAAACAGGCAGAGAGCACCATTTGGTAGTATCAATGCCACTTTAAATTATAAACCTGTAGAGTGGTTGGAGGCAGAGGCAGCTTATTCACCAAAATACGCACTTTCATCTGTCAAAAATTTCAGGAAAGCGATCCAGTCATATTTACCCAATGGCACACGTAGTTTCCTTACCCCCGCCTTAACCTCACTAACACAAAAGCAGGACCAATCATTTTTTAACAACATGAGGGCTACCATCACAGCAAGCAAGAATTTTGGTGATCACGACCTGAAATTTTTAGTCGGTGGGTCTCGGGAAGATTTTTATACCGAATCACTAAATGGTTTCCGCGATACTTATATACTTCCCCAATACCCGGTACTTAACAGCGGCTCGGCTTTAAATCAAACCGCAACCGGAGCTGCCGAAGAATGGGCACTGCAATCATTATTCAGCAGATTGAATTATACTTACAAAGGAAAATACCTGTTCGAGATCAATGCACGCTATGATGGTTCCTCTCGCTTTTCAACAGGCAACAAATATGGTTTCTTTCCATCTGCGTCAGCAGGATGGAGAATTTCGGAAGAGAACTTCTTCGGCGGACTAAAGAATACCATTAACGAAGCCAAACTCAGGCTTTCCTGGGGTAGGCTTGGTAATCAACTCATTGGTACCTATCCGTTCACCACCGCACTGGCATTGGAATCTACTGCTTTAGGCAAGCAGATCGTAAATACGGCAACCTTGAATGCCATGGCCAATAAAAATATTTCCTGGGAATCCACCGAAGAAAAGAACATTGGTATAGATCTGACCCTTTTTAGCAGACTGAACGTTACAGCTGATTATTACCAAAGGCGTACAAGAGATATTCTCCTGTCACTCGATATTCCCTTGATTATTGGCTTAGATGCTCCTTTTCAAAATGCAGGAATTGTTGATAACAAAGGCTGGGAGTTGGGTGTAAACTACAAGGGGAACGTCAAAGATTTCAACTATAATGTGAGTTTTAATCTGTCTGATGTGAAAAATACCGTGATCGATATGAAAGGCATCAATCAGGCTGCCAGGCTCCAGGTAAATCGAGAAGGTTATTCAATTGGTTCACTTTTTGGCTACGAAGCACAAGGTTTTTTTTCATCTGATGCGGAGGTGGCTGCTCACGCTAAACAGTTCGGTACGGTTAAGGCGGGTGACATCAAATATAAAGATCAAAATGGCGACGGCCTGATTACCGAAAGTGATAAGATCATCATAGGTAGTGTTATTCCCAGATTCACTTTTGCTTCCAATATTGGTGCATCCTACAAAGGCATCGATTTTTCGATGTTGATACAAGGCGTAGGTAAAGCCAATGGTTATGTGAACGGGCCTGGCGTTTTGCCCTTTAATGTAGGTGGAGCGCTTGGGGGAACGATTCGAGAGGAAAATAAAGATCGCTGGTCGCCGGAGAACCCAGGCGCTAAATATCCAAGACTCGCTTTTGGTGAATCGAACAATGAGCAGGCTTCCAGTTTCTGGATGAGGGATGCGTCTTATTTACGTGTAAAAAATATCCAGATCGGTTACACCCTGCCAGCTAATGTTATCAAAAAACTGAGTATAAACCGCCTCAGGGTATTTGCAAATGGTTCAAATGTGGCCTCGTTCGATCGCTTTCTTAACGGATACGATGTAGAAGCACCAATTGGTTCAGGAAGTGTCTATCCCCAGGTTAAACTATACAGCTTTGGTTTAGAAGCTACATTTTAAATACGAAACAGATGAAAACAAATATATACCTAATTATGTTAGCTGTTGTTTTGGTAACAGTTACACCATCATGTCAAAAGGGATACCTGGATAAAAGTCCCTTGTCAGGTCCATCAGATGAAACTTTTTTCGCCAACCAGGATGAACTTATTCTCGCTGTTAATGGTTTGTATAAATATGCAGCTTATGCTCCACTTGATGGGATGCCACTTAACCTCAGTATCGATGATGGAACAGATATCGGTTGGGACCGCAACAATAGTGCCTTACAGAGTATTGGAAAAGGTAACCAGGACAGTAACAATACTTATGCCTTAGAAATATGGAAACAAGCCTATAGAGTAATCGCTAAGTGTAATTTTATTCTGGATAATCTTGATAAAGTAAAAGACAAAACTACTCCGGCTATATTTAACCGGTCAAAAGCTGAAGCCCGTTTTATCCGCGCGTATACTTATCAGTACCTTATTGATTACTTTGGTGGTGTACCATTGGTTACTAAAATGTTAACCCTCGAAGAATCCCAGATCCCAAAAACGGCTAAAGCTGAACTGGCAGATTTTATTATCAAAGAGCTGACCGAAGCCGCCCTGGATTTGCCAAATAGTTATACAGGCGCCGATGTTGGTCGTGCTACAAAAGGGGCAGCACTATCCATTAAAGCCCGAACTGCACTAAATAATAGCAAATGGCAGGATGCTGCCGACGCTGCCAAAGCGGTAATGGACCTAAAGACCTATACACTGCACAACGATTTTGGGGCTTTGTTTAGTTATGCGGGACAAAATTCCAACGAGATCATCTGGGCATTTCAATACCTTCGTGCGTCAAAGACCAAAACTCATGCTACTCCAACTGCACTTCTGTCCAGGAATGGACAAGGTTTCTCAAACAAAGTACCCTCACAATCCCTGGTAGATGCGTATCCATGTACCGATGGATTGAATATTGATGAATCACCACTTTTTGATCCTAAGGTTCCGTACAAGAACCGCGATCCCAGACTTGGTTTTACCATCGCATTGCCCGGATCAATATATTTCAATTACCAATTCGAAACGCATAGAGACAGTTTAAAATGCTGGAATTACGATACCACACCAGCAACACGGGTCGATAATCAGGAAGCCATCAATGCCTTCGCAACCTTTACCGGCTATTGCTGGCGAAAATATGTAGACCTGGCTGATAAACCAGATCGTTCAAATTCAGAACTCAACGTAATCCAGATACGCTATGCCGAAATCCTGTTGATTTATGCCGAAGCTAAAAACGAGCTCAATCAGTTAGATCAATCTGCTTATGACGCCATTAATCTGGTAAGACAACGCCCTAGTGTAAACATGCCAGCCATTGCATCGGGTAAATCACAAACCGAGTTTCGCAGTCTGGTGCACAAAGAACGACTTTATGAGTTAGCAATGGAAGGTTTCAGACAAACTGACCTGCGCAGATGGAATATCGCTGAGAAAGCCATGACCGGAAACTTCTACGGAAGGGTGCAAAGAGGTCTGGTTGCAGCGGCGCCACAAATAGATGAGAATGGTTTAGCAGATTACACAAATGTACCTAACCGTGCCGATTTGAGGGTAATAGAAATACGCACCTTCAATAAAAATAGAGATTACCTATGGCCAATCCCTAATATAGAGGTGGTTACCAATTCTAAATTAATTCAAAACCCTAATTACTAGTTATGAAAAATCTTTTTCTTTACCTGCTGATACCCGTCCTGACCGTCGCCTCGCTGAAGCCTGCACTAGCGCAGCAACCTGCAAAAACAGATTATGACATCTGTATCTATGGAGGAACGTCCTCTGGTGTAATTGCTGCTTATACAGCCGCAAAGCTTGGCAAAACGGTACTTTTAATAGAGCCCGGAAAACACCTGGGCGGGATGAGCTCCGGTGGCCTTGGCCTTACTGATATCGGTAATAAATATGCCATCAGCGGCTTAGCGCTCGATTTCTATAGGAGAATAGGGCAGCACTATGGTAAATTTGAACAATGGGTATTTGAACCTCATGTTGCCGAAAACCTGTTTCAAGATTATATTAAAAGAGCCAAAGTTGAGGTGCTATACCAAAATCGCCTGACAACGGTTGCCAAAACCGGAAACATCATCAGCGAAATCACGCTCGAGAGTTCAACCAAAACAGCGCCAGACAATAAGGTTAAAGCCAAAATGTTTATCGATTGTTCTTATGAAGGTGATTTGATGGCAAAGGCAGGTGTGTCCTATACGGTGGGGAGAGAAGCAAATGATTTGTACAAAGAAACCTTTAATGGCGTTCAGTTCATGAAAGGACATCAGATGCTGGATGGGATAGATCCCTACAAAACTCCGGGTGATGCTTCAAGCGGATTGGTTTGGGGAATTAATCCGGGTGTGCTTGAAAAAGATGGAACAGGAGATAAAAAAGTTCAGGCTTATAACTTTAGAATCTGCTTAACTAAAAATAAGGATAACCAGATTCCAATTACCAAACCGGAAAACTATCAGCCAGAGAAATACGAATTGCTGATCAGGCAAATGGAAAAACGACCATGGAAATCCCTGCAAGATGGCTTTATCTGGAGTGGCATGCCCAATGAAAAAACCGATATCAACAACAGAAATGGTTTCTCTACTGATATGATAGGTATGAACTGGGAATATCCAGATGCGGACTATCAGAAAAGGGCCGAAATATGGAAGGCGCACGTTGATTATACCAAAGGCCTGCTCTATTTTGTAGGTAATGATCCCCGTGTTCCTGAACACATCAGGACTGAGCTTAACCTATGGGGATATCCTAAAGATGAGTATACTGATATGGGAAACTGGTCGCACCAGCTTTACATCAGAGAAGCCAGAAGGATGGTCGGAGAGTTGGTCATGACCCAGCACCATTGTCAGGGAAAGGAAATTGTTAAAGATGGGGTAGGAATGGCTGCTTATGGCATGGACTCTCACAATTGCGACAGACAGGTAATCAACGGCATGGTAAAAAACGAAGGCAATGTGGAAGAGCACGGCTTCGGACCCTATCCAATTTCTTACCGTGCAATTATCCCTAAAGAAAGCGAAGTGGGCAACCTTCTGATTCCGGTTTGCCTTTCTGCAAGTCATATTGCCTACGGTTCTATCCGCATGGAGCCTGTGTTTATGGTACTTGGACAATCTGCTGCGGTAGCTGCGGCAAAAGCTATAGACAATAAGCAGACCGTACAGAAAGTAGATGTTTCACAGATCCAGGCTCAGCTAAAAAGAAATCCACTGGAAGATGGCAGTGCACCTGAAATTCTGGTAGACAACAGTGACGCAAGCAAAGTCGTGAAAAAAGGAGACTGGACTGTTAATACGCACGGTGGTTATGGACCTGATTATTTTCTTGCAGACTCTACTTCTTCAAGTCCAAAATCAATCAGATACAAGCCAGAGATTTCTAAAAAAGGAAAGTACGAACTGTATACTTATTATCCGAAATTAAAAAATGCTGCTGCGGTTACTGTCATCAACGTTCATGATGGCACTAGCACCAAGGAGGTTTTGATAAAAGATGCAGAGGTTAAAGTAGTGGGCCAAACCTCAGGTGAATGGGTTAGTTTAGGTACATACTCCTTAAGCTCTGGTAATAAGGCCTATGTAGAGATCTCAGCAAAAGGATCAGAAGGCGCTGTAGTAGCAGATGCGTTGCTGCTTGTGCCTGTAAAGTGAAGTATAAAGCAGGGTGTAGCCTAAAATAGGCTTCACCCTGCTTTATTACGCTTACCGACAGTGCATGATGGTTATCAGGTAAATGTTCCCTAACTTGGTTTTGATTTAAACCAAATGTATAACAGACCAATCCTGACCACACAAAACGTGAAATATATTCTAGGAATCCTTCTTTCCATTACTTATTCAATTTCTGCAACCGCTCAATTGGCAAAGGTGCCCTTCGTGCCTTCACAACAAGAGATCAACCGTCCATTTGGCAAGCAAGATGAGTCCTCTTTTCTCAAACCCTCAAAAGTTTACTACCCAGAAACCTGGTTCCATTACATTGGCGGTAACGTATCAAAAGAAGGAATCACCAGGGATCTGGAAGCAATAGCAAGGTCCGGTATTTCCGGGATCCAGTTATTTCACGGGCAGTTTGGTGGTCAATGGCCAGGCGTTAGCCCACAAATTACCAGTCTTAGTGCCCATTGGGACGATGCAGTAAAGCATACCGCTCAGGAATGCCGCCGTTTGGGACTCAGGTTTTCTATGAACAACTGTCCGGGATGGGCCACTTCCGGAGGTCCATGGATTACACCTGCCAATGCAATGCGGAACCTGATCTGGAACCGAACTGATGTAGTTGGCGGCAAAACCATCAATCAGGTATTGCCAATACCAGAGCCAAGTACCGAGGAGTGGAGAGATTATAAAGACATTACCGTACTTGCTTTCCCAACACCTGTTGGAGATACCGGAAAGCCACTTATACCTCAATCTGTTAACAGCAATACCAGCTTTAAATGGGAACCCTATTTTGCGGGAGAAGCCAAAGATCCTATCCGCCTGGCACCGGCAGCACCTGCCAAACCTTATTGGGTAGAGGTCGAATTTCCAGATGCCACTGCACTTCGCAGTGTAGAATTTTCATGTGTTCAGGCCTTTAATCATGGTCAATCTTACGAGCCGGGGGTAGCAATAGCGATACAGGGAATTTTGGCCGACGGTAAAATAAAAGACATCCTGCGTGCAGAAATGCCACAGGCAAACTGGCAGGACGACCGCCCAATTACCTTCGCTTGCTCAGAACTTGCCGGCGTAAAAAAATACCGCATTTCTATTTCCAATAAATACGACATGGCGCTTAGTTCCCTTCGTCTGTTTTCTGCCGCACGCAAAAACAGCTGGGAATCGGAAGCCGCCTGGACATTAAGGAGCCTTGACCGTGCTGGTCAGAACCCTAAACAATCACCAGAAGCATTTGTTAAGCCCGATCAGATCCTTGATATTTCGGATAAGATGGCTGCCGACGGAAACTTAAACTGGCAGGCACCCAAAGGCAATTGGACAATCCTGCGCCTGGGTCATGTTAATTCCGGAAAGAGAAATGGACCGGCACCTGCCGAAGGAACCGGATGGGAAGCAAACAAGTTTTCCAAATCAGGCGCTGATGCACATTTTGCAGGTTACATAGGCCGACTTTCGGGCGCAAATGGACCACTCGCCGGAGGGCTGCTAAATGGTATGCTCATCGATAGCTGGGAATGTCATACTCAGAGCTGGACCCAGGATATGGAACCCGAATTTAAACGTGTTTCCAGTTATCAGCTTCGCAAATGGCTGCCTGCTTTATTTGGCTATGTGATTAAAGATCATGAAACCACTGCACGCTTTTTGACCGACTGGCGCAAAACCCTTAATGACCTGTTAACCAATAATTATTATGGTCGCATGTCCTCGCTGGCAAAAGAAAATGGATTATCCGTAACCTACGAAACCGGCCCCGGAGATGTAGTACCTGCCGATATCATGGAGTATTTCAAATTTGCAGATGTACCTATGTGCGAGTTCTGGCAACCCATGAGCGATGGATTTGTCGGCTCTATCAACTTCAAGCCAATCAAGCCAACGGCTTCTGCGGCAAGGATGTATGGGAAACCACGTGTAGCGGCAGAGTCGTTTACAAACATATCACTCAGCTGGGACGAACATCTGGATATGCTCAAAGAGGTCGCCAACATAAACAGTGTGCAAGGGGTTAGCCATTATGTATTTCATACTTACACACATAACCCACAAACTCCTTTTCTGGCTCCTGGCAGTTCATTTGGAGCAGGAATTGGTACGCCATTCTTAAKGGGACAAACCTGGTGGCAATATATGCCTGATTTCACAGATTACTTATCGAGGTGCACATATATGCTCGAAAGAGGCAAGCCAGTGTCTGATGTGCTGTGGTATCTTGGAGATGAAACCAATCATAAACCGGATCAGAATGCGGCTTTCCCGGAAGGATACAAATACGATTATTGTAACCCCGATGTGTTGTTGAACCGACTGAAAGTAGAAAATGGGATGGTAGTAACTCCGGAAGGCATTCGCTACCGGGTATTGTGGTTGCCGGATGCGCCACGTATGTTGCCTCAAACACTGGAAAAAATACAGTCGCTTGTACGTAATGGCGCAACGGTTGTGGGTAATGCACCTGAAGGACTTGCTACACTAACCGGTGGGGATGCAGCAAAACAACGTTTTAATGCTGCGGTAAAGGATCTGTGGGGTGGAGCTGGCAAAGGTTTAAGAAAGGTTGGTAAGGGACATGTTATTTCAGACATGACGATCGATCAGGCATTGATCACATTAAAGATCGCACCCGATGTAACCGGAGGGGATGCCTTATGGGCACACCGGAGTATCGAGGGGGCAGACTGGTATTTCGTGACTGCGCCAAAAGGCAAGGGATTTAGTGGTGAATTGAGTTTCCGGGCAAAAGGAGAGGTAGAACTGTGGGATCCGGTTACCGGCACTTCCAAACCTGCCGAAAGCCAGCCTAATGCTGATCGCACAACTGTTAAACTTAATCTGGCACAGGGAGGTTCATGCTTTGTGGTTTTCAGGAAAAAAGAAAGCACAGGAGTCGCAGTTAAATTTAAAGCAACCGAAGCAGTGGCTACCCTGCCGATCTCAGGATTATGGAAGCTCGCCTTCCCTACAGGATGGGGTGCTCCTGAAGCGCTTGAGATAACTGAACTAAAGCCTTGGAAGGACCTTGATATTTCAGCAGAAGGAAAAGCATTTTCGGGAACAGCAACCTATACAACCACATTCAATATAGATAAAACAGCACCTGACCTGGAGTATGTCCTCGATTTAGGGAAAGTTGATATGGCTGCGGTTGTAAGCTTAAATGGTAAAGAAGTTGGCAAATTATGGGCCGCACCGTATCGAATCAATTTAAAGGATTTCATTAAACAGGGACAAAATACGCTGAGTGTGCAGGTAACGAGCACCTGGTTCAATCGTCTGGCTTTTGATGCAGGGCAACCTGAAGACAAGCGTAAAACGTGGACTATAGCAGGGCCGGGCAAAGGTTCGGCTTTACGTGTATCGGGTCTACTGGGGCCTGTAAAACTTGATGTCCAAAAGTAAATTGTCACAAACACCCCTGTATTTTGTCCTTATCGTCCCTTATTGGCAATGACTATTCGCGTTAACTTTGTTTTAATCAAATGTGGATACCATGAGGAAAATAATTGCTTGTCTGTTTTTAACAATGGACGGGGTGATCCAATCACCAGGAAGTAGGGATGAAGATCCTAAGAATAACTTTAAATGGGGAGGATGGTCATTCCCTCACTGGGATGATATTATGAACCAGTCAATGGCTAAAATCACCGCTGAGCCTTATGATTTGCTATTGGGAAGACGTACATATGAAATTTTTGCTGCGTTTTGGCCACATCAACAAAATGATCCTACTTCTGAAACGTTTAACAAGGTTGAGAAATATGTAGTGGCTACCACTAAAGTGGACACCTCCTGGGTAAACACTTCTCTTATTACAGGTAATGTRGTACAGGAACTGGAAAAACTCAAAGCATCAGATGGCCCTGATTTGCTGATTTATGGAAGTGCCGGCCTGTGTCAGACTTTATTTGAACACCATCTGATTGATGTGCTGCATACCTGGACATTTCCTGTTACCTTAGGTAGCGGTCAGCGGCTTTTTGAAGAGGGTACGCAGCCAGAGCAGTGGAAGCTTGCAGATGCTATTGTGTCTTCTACGGGCGTCATCATGGCAAACTATTCTCCTGATGGGGATGTAAAAACAGGTTCTATGTCCGGTGGTTAGTGCTACAGCATATTGCCGTTAGCCACTAACTTGTATTTTAACGCGCCTTCAGCATACAGGTAGTATCCATCTTTTGCGCGCACTGTTTCAAATTCTCCAAAGGGTAATTTCAGATGCTTATTGTTAGCAGAATAACCTCCGGTAATAACATTGGCGGTCCATTTCTTTGAATCCTTAAATTCATAGATTTCAACTTTATCTGCACTAAATTGGCAAATCGTTTCCATATATTCATCATTGCCGATGGCAAGCCTAATCAAACGGAATTGTTTTCCTTCTAAAGAAACAGGGATGGGCTTGATACATCCTGCCAAAAAAATGCTGCAGAATGCAAAGTAGAGGAGCGTTTTTCTAAATGGCATAATACTAATGTACCAAATTATTAATCTTCTTAACAAAAGTTATTAGCCGCATATTTCGCGGTGATTGACTAAGCTAATTGCCGCAAATCTTACCGTCGCTAGAAAATTACTTTAAAACTGGTATATTAGAGATATGGGATACGCTCTACTATTTTTAATCCTGATTGGTTACATGATTTATGGCATTGTTAGTGTAATTAAGAACAAACAATTGAACCGTGCTGAAAAAACCGTGTGGATTATTATAATTGTTTTCTTACCTGTTTTAGGTGCGTCAATGTATTTAAGGGGTACTTTTGTGGCACGACATTGAGCCAAACACAAAATTCTTTCATTGAAAAAACTATATAAGATTCAGGGACAACTATCGAAACACGACAATAAATTAAGGTGCATTTATCACAATACCCCTAGAGAGGTATTGTTACAGTGGATAGGGAATATCAAATTTGACTATAACAATTAACAACCATATCTAATTATTAACATGGAAACTCAAACCAACTCACCACAAGTAGCTGCAAATTTAGATGTTTGCGAAACCTATCCACAGGATTTGATCAACGCAGGGAACCCCATTTCCGAAGCAAGGGCAAGAGAAAGCATCGGCTATTATCTTGCTGCCACAACCGGACCGAATGATCCTGAACATATTTTTGGTTTTGAATATGGACTGAACACACTCCGTACCTTTATGGAACAAATTGATGACTATAATAAAAACGCAGGAGAGAAAATCGTTGCTGTGCGAATTTATCATGCCGTATCGATTCGTCCTAATGATGCTTCCAAAACCCCTAGAAGAGATGAAATTTTAATACCGGTTCTTGAAAGTGGTAATGATTTGTATAAAGTGGCACCAATAGTTGGCCCCCCAATTATCGTTGGCGACACAAGACCATGCCCAAATCAATGTAAATTAACGCTCTTAACAGAATAAATCACTAATGCCGGATCTTAGAGACACTATTTTTTTTATCTCATCGATATCAGATGTCTCTGAGATCCTGCCTTTAACCGCATGGTTGTTTGTTGCTCAAAAAAAAATGCCTTACACGTTGCTGGGTATATTATTTCTTATCTCCTCGATATTAAAAATATACTCATTGATCACTGCAGAACTGCATATTAATAATATGCCGGTATTTCACCTGCTAGCTTTAGTAGAAATTGCGCTTGTTTATTGCTTTTACAACCAATTGATTTTTAGAAGAATTCATTGGCTGGGGTTAATCGCAATAACACTAGTAAACGTCTTAAATACACTTTTTTTACAGGATATCCATAGCTTCAATTCGCTTGCCTGGGCATTTAACATGATCTTGCTTATTGTGCTGGGACTAATGTACTTTTATAAGATCTATAATGACGACGATGACTATACACCCTTAAACGAAAGGCCAGCCTTTATCATTACCTCCGGTTGGTTAATTTATGCGTCCGGTGCACTTTTTACGTATTTGCTGGGCACAGAAATATTATCTGGCACACCTGATGGATTTTATAAGAATGCCTGGGTTTTTCAATGTATTTCAAATATTCTTAAAAATGTTATCATAGGGTATGGTTTCTGGTTAATTGGGAAAAAATGTCTAACCTGATCTATCTTCTGCTGGGCACATCATCAATGGTACTCATGATGGTGGCAATTATCTGGTTTGTTTTCGCATTCCAGCGAAAACTTGCGGCCAAAGCAAAAGCCTATAAAGAAATTGAAGAATTGATGCAAAAGCAGGAACTTAAGTCGGCATATGTGCTTATAGAGGCGCAGGAGCAGGAACGAAAGCGGATAGCTGCAGAATTACATGATAATGTAGGTAGTTTACTTGCTACCTTAAAGATTTACAGCGATTTATCGGTTACTCATGCTGATCCGGATTACATCAAAGAATTGAACGGAAAAATGAATGTAATAGCAGAGGATCTGGGTCTGGAAATCAGGAAACTTTCGCATAAACTAGACCTTAGGGCTTTGTCTGGCTTCGGATTAAAAGCTGCACTGCTACAACTCGCCGAAGCTATAAATGAATCAGGCAAGCTGAAGGTACTAGCAGTTATCGATATAGCAAGTCCACTGCCCGAAGAAATATCTTTGCAACTGTACAGGATCATTCAGGAACTATTTACGAATACCTTAAAACATGCCATGGCAAGTGAGGCGAGAATTGAAATTACGGTAATAGATCGTGATGTTACCTTGATTTATGAGGATAATGGAAAAGGCTTTGATATCAACGATCAGGCATCAATGGGAATGGGAATAAGCAATATCAAATCAAGAGTGAGCCACATTAACGGGAAACTCACTTTCGACTCTTTGTCTAATGGAATTACTTACATTATAGAAATCACAAACTATGGATGAGCTATTGATTTACATTGCAGATGATCATGCTATTTTTGTGGAGGGGCTTAGTGAAATACTAAAAGCGCAGCCTCATCTTAAAATCATAGGAACGGCAACTGATGGCCAGGAACTGGTTGAGTTAATGTTGCAGAGAAAGGCCGATTTGGTAATTCTGGATATAAATATGCCAAAGCTTAATGGAATTCAGTGTACAGAATGGATCAAAAAAAATAGCCCTAAAACAAAGGTGGTTATATTAACCATGTTTCCTGAAAAGTCATATATAGACCAATTGATTAAGGCAGGGGCCGATGGTTGTCTCTTAAAAAGCCGGGGAAGCAAGGATCTGTTAGAGGCCATAGAGCGGGTAATCGACAGTAAATCTTATTTTGATAGCATTACTGATTTTATTAATCCAATTGAGCATTTACCTTATCACATAAGTGAAAGGGAAATTGAAATTATACGCCTGGTTGTAAATGGGCTTACAAGTGCCGAAATAGCAGGTAAACTGTTCATTTCAGAACATACAGTAAAAACTCATCGAAAAAACATCTTCAGAAAAATGGGTATCAATAGCACAGGTCAGCTGGCTACATTTGCTATCAATAACGGGCTGATTGCTTAAAAAGCCAGGTCGTAACGTTGTTCAACAAGCGGTTTGCCAAAATCATTTGAAGGCTTTTCTTCTGTTAACCTAAACCCAAATTTTTTGTAAAGGTGATGAGCTGCCGGTAAATGATCAGTTGTCCACAAATAGGCATGTTTATATTTACGTTCTTTTGCAAAATCCATAAAAAGCTGCATAAGTGTGTTGCCCAGGCCCAATCCCCGACATTCAGGCTCAAAATAGAAATAGCGCAACTGGGCGGTACCGTTTTCACGGTGCATCAATAGCATAAAACCTACTATCTTATGCCCCTGTTCGCATATCCATGCCCGATCGAGCTCGGGATCATGATTTTTATAAAATTCGTGCAAGCCTGCACCAACGTAAGATTCAAAGTTTACGCCATAATTGTACTCTTCACCATATATCTTGCCATGCCTGTACATTACATATCCCAGATCACCTGGTCTTATTTCTGTGCGGATGGTAATGTCCTGTGTCTTTTCCATTTCTTATTTACTAATTTTTGAAAGAATATTTTGGATGGCCTCCATGTGCGAGATCAGTTTATTAACCTCTTGATCATTAAGATTTTCCATGATGTCTGCAATTTGATTGTCACTGGCCTTATTGAGTTTTTCATACTCCTTTGCACCTGTAGCCGACAATGCAATCAGTTGCACTCTGGCATCTGCATGATCTGATGTTTTTTCTATCAGGCCTTTTTTCTCAAAGCTTAGCAATACCCTGCTTAAATAGCYTTTGTCCATGTCTAGTAGCTCAGTGATTGTTTTGGCATTGATTTTTTTAGCGTGATAGATCTCATACATTACCCTTACTTCTGGTAGTGTAAATTTGCTGTCAAGTAGGAATTTGTCAAGCAAGCCAATCACTTTGGTATAAAAC